>NZ_JALBHA010000728.1:0-2326 GCF_023006445.1 Bradyrhizobium sp. SHOUNA76 | reverse complement strand
AGCAGCGCCGAGCCGGTCAAGGTCGTCACCACGTGGAGTGCGGCCACCGACCATGCGTCCCCGGGCAGCACGGCGCGCGCGGCTTCGACGGCCTCGTCGGGCTGCTTCACGTGCATGACGCCCTCAGACAGGATGAAATGTGCCCCCAGCGCCTCCGCGGCCCAGAACAGCACGGGATCCCAATGCGCGGCCTCGCGGGCGACCAGCCCTTCGGGATGGCCGGCACGATAGAACAGCAAATCCGACTCGAGGTATTTTGCGAGGTCGTCGCTGACGAGCTCGACGCGGTCGACGACGCCTTCCACGACGCTGTTGGCGATCCGCGTCAGCGGCATGGTCACGGGATCGATCGTCTCCCCCTGGGCTGACCATTCCGCGGCCACCGCACCGGCCAATGCGCGCGAGGGGACCACCACCTGACGGCCGGAGGGCGTGCGGATCGGCTTGCCGTCGAGGGTGATGACGAAGCCGCCTTCGACATCGGTGACGCCCGCGTCTTTGTAGAAGCGCTTGCGCTGCGGCGGGCGCGCGGCTTGCCGGATCGCGCCTTGCGGATCGGGCGGGGTCTGTCCCGCGGCTTCTTCGAACAATTCACGCATGTAGTTTCGGCCCCGATCGCTGGATGCTAGGCTTTTAAGATAAGACCGGCGGCCGATAAAGCGAGCGGGGCATGAGGGAACTTGCGGGCATTGTGGCCCTGTTCGCCGGGCTTTGGCTGGCCACGGCGGAGGCCGGCTTTCGCAGTCCGGAATCGCTGGTCCGCAACGTCTATGCCCATTACGGCGAAGGCGCGCCTGAACTGTCCAAGGGGCTGCCAAGGGATGCTGCGACCGCCCGGCAATTCTTCGATCCTCCCCTTCGCAAGGCCTGGAGCGCGCCGCGGGTCGAGCCCTACGATTTCCTGGTGCAGAGCCAGAGCTGGAGGCTCGGCCCGGTCGCAATCGCGGTCGTCCGCAGGCAATACGACAAGACCTATGTCGCGGCGAATTTCGACAATCGCGGCAGGCGGATGGCGCTGAACTTCGTCCTGGTGAACGGGCCCGAGGGCTGGCTGATCACGGATGTCGAGAGCCCGCACGACTCCTTGCGGATGTTTTTGGAGCAGTTTCGGAATTGAGTGTGACAACCACCCGCTATCTCCATTCCGTCATTGCGAGCGCAGCGAAGCAATCCAGAATGCATGTGCAGTGGGACTCTGGATTGCTTCGTCGCAAGAGCTCCTCGCAATGACGGGGCTGGCAGCGGAGCTCGTGCCCTACTCCTCCGGCGCGTTCTCGATCGGGTCGAACCGGCTCGCATCGAGCCCGAGCAGATTCCACGACTGCTGCATGTGCTGCGGCAATGGCGCGGTAGCGTCGATCACGCCGCCGCGCGGATGCGGGATGACGATGCGGCGCGCAAGCAGATGCAGCCGGTTTTGCAGGCCGCCCGGCAGCTGCCAATTCTCGATGTTGAAGTATTTGGGATCGCCGATGATGGGATGGCCGATATGGGCCATGTGGGCGCGCAGCTGGTGGGTGCGGCCCGTCACCGGCTTCAGCGACACCCAGGTCAGCTTGTTGCCGGCGGTCTCGACCACCGCGTAATAGGTCACCGCGTGGCTCGCGCCCTCGTCGCCATGCTGGGCGACGCGCATGATGGTGTCATCCTCGCTCTCTTCCTTGGCGAGGAAGGTCGAGATACGACCTTGCTTCGGCTTTGGCAGGCCCGGCACCAGCGCCCAATAGGTCTTGCGCGCCGACCGCGAACGGAACGCGCCGGTCAGATGCGAGGCTGCAAAGCGCGTCTTGGCGATCAGGAGACAGCCCGACGTCTCCCGGTCGATCCGGTGCACGAGGCGCGGCTTCTGGCCCTTGGCATCGCGCATCACCTCGAGCATCTGGTCGATGTGCCGCGTCATGCCCGAGCCGCCCTGCACGGCAAGGCCCGCCGGCTTGTTCAGGACGAGGACGTCGTCATCCTCGAAGATCGTCATCTCCTTCAGCGCGGCGAGCGTCTTTTGCGCGGCGTCCGACAGCGGGCCGGCCGTCTTCGGCGTGTCGAGCTTCAGCGGCGGAATACGGACGCTCTGGCCCTCTTCCAGGCGGTCCTTGCTGTCGACGCGCTTGCCGTCGACGCGCAGTTCGCCTTTGCGCACCACGCGCTGGATGTGAGAGAACGACAGGCCGGGAAAGCGCGCTTCGAGGAAACGGTCGACGCGCATGTTGTTCTCGTCGGCCGTCACCTTGACGGTCTGCACCTTGGTCGGCAGCAGCGGCTCGACGGATTTTGCCGGCACAGCCCTCTCCGGCTCAGCCTTGGGCGCTCGCCGCTCGGCGCGCTCGGG
>NZ_JALBHA010000727.1:0-2326 GCF_023006445.1 Bradyrhizobium sp. SHOUNA76 | reverse complement strand
GCCGCGATGCGCGCCGACTGGCCGAGCTCGGAAACGGCCAGCGTCGTGCTCCGCGTCGACGGCGGCATGACGGCGTCGGACTGGACCATGCAACGCCTCGCCGATCTGCTCGACGCCCCGGTCGATCGCCCCGTGATCCAGGAAACCACCGCGCTGGGCGCCGCCTATCTCGCCGGTCTCAACGCCGGCGTCTATCCTGAGCCGACCAAATTCGCCGACAATTGGCGCCTGGAGCACCGCTTCAAGCCGAACATGAGTCAGGCGACCAGGGAGCGGAAGCTTGCGGGATGGGCACGCGCGGTGAAGGGCGTGCTCGCGAGCGACGAGGGGGAGTAAAGCAGGATGGGTTGCGCGGCTGCCTCCACAGTATCATTGCGAGGAGCCCTTGCGACGAAGCAATCCCGACGCGGTCTGCGGAGGCGCTCTGGATTGCTTCGCTCCGCTCGCAATGACGGCGCGGATGCGTCCGTCGTCGCCGTTCGATTTCGATATGGCGCGTCGTGAAACGGGAATAAGAATGATCCTTCCCGACGGCTATTCCGACGTCCCCGCCGGCAAGATCGCAGCCGTCGTCACGCATCTGGAGATGATTGTACCTCCCGCGCGTCGCGACGATCCCCCCGGCGCCTGGACCCTGCGCAAGGTCGATGCGCCCGCGCTTCCCTGGTACCGCGATTTCTTCCGCCGCGTCGGCGAGGACTGGCTGTGGTTCTCGCGACCACGCATGAACGACACCGAGCTTGCCGCGATCATCCACGCACCGGGCATTGAAGTCTACGCACTGGTCGCGGACGGCCGCGACGAAGGCTTGCTCGAACTCGACTTCCGCGAGCCCGGCCAGTGCGAGCTGGTCTATTTCGGCGTCACCGCTGGGCTGATCGGCACCGGCGCCGCCCGCTTCCTGATGAACCGCGCGCTGGAGATCGCGTGGTCACGCAACGTCAGCCGCGTTTGGGTGCACACCTGCACTTTGGACCATCCGTCAGCAGTCGCGTTCTACCAACGCTCCGGCTTCCGCCCGTTCCGCCGCCAGATCGAGATTGCCGACGATCCGCGCCTCGACGGTACGGCGCCACGCGATGCGGCGCGGCATGTGCCGATCATCGACTCGCCGTAGCCCGGAAGAGTGCAGCGAAATCTGGGCTGAGTCGGTCTCTCCCCACCGTCATTGCGAGGAGCTCTTGCGACGAAGCAATCCAGACTGCCACCGCGGAGATTGCTTCGCTTCGCTCGCAATGACGGTGCGGGCGACGCTTCAAAACACCTCCTGCTTCCCCCGTGCCAGCGAAAATCCCCGCTGCATCGCATTGAAGCACGTCAGCCCGCTCTGCTCCGACCGGCACGTAAATCCCCCGCGCTGCCACACCTCGCCATAGGCCAGCACCTGCAGCGAGGGATCCATCACGGTGTCGCCGGCGCAGATGCGGCCCGCGGCTCCCTTCGCGCTCATCTCGAAGGCGTGGCCATAATCGAGCTCGCAATCGGCGGGGCGGCGCGGGCGGGTCTCCATGTTCATGATGTCGCAGCGGAGCACGCCCTGGCCGTTATCGCTGAAGAACTGGCAGACGATGTTTTTCGAGGGCGTCAGAAAGCCGATCGGGCGATCCTGGGCGCGGGCAGGGCTCGCCGCGGTGAGCACGGCGACGCCAAGTCCGATCATTGCATATCGCCGCATCATGCATGCTCCTGCGTCCGGCTCTGTCATGTCCGGACTTGATCCGGGCATCCATCCCTATTCTATAATGGGCTCGTGAAAAAGATGGGTGGCCGGGTCGAGCCCGGCCAGGACACGCGAGCGCGAACCATGTTCCTGATCGGCCAATATGATTCTCCCTTCGTCCGCCGCGTCGCGATTGCGCTGAAGCTTTACGGCCTCGCCTTCGAGCACAGACCGTGGTCGACCTTCGGCGATGCCGACCAGATCGCTCCGTACAATCCGCTGCGGCGCGTGCCGACCCTGGTGCTCGACGACGGCGAGGCGCTGATCGAGAGCACCATCATCCTGGATTATCTCGACGACCTCGTCGGCGACGCGAAGGCGATGCTGCCGCGGAGCGGCGCCGAGCGGCGCAAGCACTTGCGCATCTGCGCGCTCGCGTCCGGCCTCGGCGACAAGGCGGTCAGCCTGCTCTACGAGCGCGTGTTGCGAAAGGAGCAACTCACGCTATGGGTCGAGCGCTGCCAGGCGCAGATCGGCGACGTCCTGAAGGTGCTCGAGGCCGAGCGCGCCAAGGTGACGCCCCCGTACTGGCTGGGCGACCGGATCGGCCACGCCGACGTCGCGGTGGCTTGCGTCGTCCGCTTCACCCGCGAGGCGCATCCGCAG
>NZ_JALBHA010000726.1:0-2328 GCF_023006445.1 Bradyrhizobium sp. SHOUNA76 | reverse complement strand
CCGGCGACGGCACCACGGCCCTGACCGGCGCCATCACCCTGATCGCCACCAACGGCACGACCGCAACCGGCCTGGCCAGCAATGCCCAGCCCGCCGACGGCGACACGCTGACCGTGAACGGCAAGACCATCACCTTCCGCTCGGGTTCTGCTCCGGCATCGACTGGTGTTGCGTCCGGCTCGGGCGTCAGCGGCAACCTCGTCACCGACGGCAACGGCAACTCCACGGTCTATCTCGGGACCGCGGGCACCCCGGCTGCGACCGTCAGCGATCTGTTGACCGCGGTCGATCTGGCCAGCGGCGTCAAGACGGCATCCATCACTGCCGGTGCTGCGACGATCGCCACCAGCTTCAACCAGACCGCTTCGAGCGTTGGCGGCGGTGCCGTCACGCTGAAGAGCTCGACGGGTGCGGATCTGAGCGTCACCGGCAAGGCCGACCTGCTCAAGTCTCTCGGTCTGTCCTCGTCTGTGGGCGGCGGCAACGCCACCGTGAGCGTCAACCGGACCACGAGCTCGGGCTCGCTCGGTGCGACGATCGCGGACGGTTCGACGCTGAACGTCGACGGTCACGTCATCACGTTCAAGAACGCGCCGATCCCGGGTTCGACCGGTGCTCCGAGCGTTGCGAGCGGCTTCGGTGCGAGCGGCAACGTTCTCACGGACGGCGCCGGTAACTCGACGGTCTACCTGCAGGGCGGTACGGTCAACGACGTGCTGAAGGCGATCGACCTTGCCACCGGCGTACAGACCGCAACGGTCAATGCCAACGGCACCGCGACGCTTGCGACCGCCACCGGCCAGACCAACTCGTCGATCAACGCCTCCGGCCAGCTCAAGCTGTCGACCGGCGTCAATGCCGACCTGTCGATCACCGGCACTGGCAACGCGCTGAATGCGCTTGGCCTCGCCGGCAACACCGGGACGGCGACCGCCTTCACCGCGGCGCGCACCTCGGGCGTCGGCGGCATCAGCGGCAAGACCTTGACCTTCTCCTCCTTCAACGGCGGCACGGCGGTCAACGTCACCTTCGGCGACGGCACCAACGGCACGGTCAAGACGCTCGATCAGCTCAACACGAAGCTTCAGGCCAACAACCTGACGGCGACGATCGACGCCAACGGCCTGCTGACGGTCTCGACCACCAACGACTATGCGTCCTCGACCATCGGTTCGAGCGCCGCAGGTGGCGCGATCGGCGGTACGCTGACCTCGTCGCTGACCTTCTCGACGGCTTCCACCCCCGTCCAGGATACGGTTGCCCAAACGTCGCGCGCGAACCTGGTGTCTCAGTACAACAACATCCTGAACCAGATCGACACGACCTCGCAGGACTCCTCGTTCAACGGTGTCAACCTCTTGAACGGCGACCAGCTCAAGCTGGTGTTCGACGAGACCGGCAAGTCGAACCTCAGCATCACGGGCGTGACCTACAACTCCAAGGGTCTGGGCCTTGCTGCGTTGACCAGCGGTGTCGACTTCATCGACAACTCCGCGACCAACAAGGTGCTGTCCAACCTGAACGCCGCGTCGAGCACGCTGCGCTCGGAAGCTTCGAGCCTCGGTTCGAACCTCTCGGTGGTGCAGGTTCGTCAGGACTTCAACAAGAGCCTGATCAACGTGCTGCAGACCGGTTCGTCCAACCTGACCCTGGCCGACACCAACACCGAAGCGGCCAACAGCCAGGCGCTGTCGACCCGCCAGTCGATCGCGGTCTCCGCGCTCTCGCTGGCCAACCAGTCGCAGCAGAGCGTGCTGCAGCTGCTCCGCTAAGTCGCGGACGACATCGCAAGACGATTACGGCGGCGGGGCTTCGGCCCCGCCGCTTTCTTTTTTGTATCTGCATCAAAGTGCCGCTCGACAAGGTGCAGGGCGTGCGGATGCAGCCAATTGCTCACTCTGAGTTATGGTTGACAAGTCGCAAACGCCTCGTCGCTGCACCAAAAAACATCATCCTTTCATGACGATATGGCCAAGCACGATCCGGCTCCGAACGCGCGTATGGTGAATCCGGGCAAGGACTGCCGCGACACGCTTCATGCTTTGTTAGCCGTCTGCGTTCACCGTCCCGGCATCGATTAATCCTAATCGAAGTTTGTTTGTTGCGTTGCGTACCAGAAGGGTAACACTCAATGTCCGGTATCGTCCTCTCTTCGTCGGTTCGTCAGAACCTGCTCTCTCTCCAGTCCACCGCTGACCTCCTCGCCACCACGCAGAGCCGTCTGTCGACCGGCAAGAGCGTCAACTCGGCCCTGGACAATCCCACCAACTTCTTCACCGCACAGTCGCTCGACAACCGCGCCAGCGACATCAACAACCTGCTCGATGG
>NZ_JALBHA010000725.1:0-2333 GCF_023006445.1 Bradyrhizobium sp. SHOUNA76 | reverse complement strand
TGGCATTTTGCGGCGCGCATTTCGCGCTGCGCCGCGGCTACCCCTTAAGCCGACGCCCGTAACAGCCGCGGGCGGTCCAGCATGATCGCCACGTCGGAGGCGGGCCGCGGCTTGCTGAACAGATAGCCTTGCGCCTGGTTGCAGCCCTCGCGCCTGAGCAGCTCGAGCTGCGCGTCGTTCTCGACGCCTTCCGCGGTGGTGACGATCCCGAGGCTGCGGCCAAGGCCGGTCACGGCGCGGATGATCGCCATGGAATCCTCGCGCGTCGCCAGCTCCGACACGAAGGAGCGGTCGATCTTGATCTTGTCGAACGGGAAGCTGCGCAGATAGCTCAGCGATGAATAGCCGGTGCCGAAATCGTCGAGCGAGATCCGCACGCCCAGGGCCCGCAGCTCGTGCAGGGTGGTCAGCGTCGCCTCGCTGTTCTGAAGCAGCACGGATTCGGTGATCTCGAGCTCGAGACGGCGCGCCGGAAGTCCCGAGGCGGCCAGCGCCGCGATCACGGATGTGATCAGGTTCGGATTCTTGAACTGGACCGGCGACAGGTTGACGGCGAGGTCGACATCGTCCGGCCAGGTGGCCGCGTCAGTACAGGCGGAGCGCAGCACGAATTCGCCGAGCTGGACGATCAGTCCGGTCTCCTCGGCCAGAGGAATGAAGTCGATCGGAGCAATCAGGCCGCGCTGCGGGTGGTTCCAGCGCAGCAGCGCCTCGAACGCGACGACGCGGCCGCTGGCGACGTCGCGGATCGGCTGATAATACGCCTCGAACTCGTCGCGCTGCAGCGCCGCGCGCAGATCCATCTCGAGGAGGCGACGCGCCTGCGCGCGGGCGTCCATGCCGGTCTCGAAGAAGCGATAGGTGCTGCGGCCGTCCGCCTTGGCGCGATACAGCGCGAGGTCGGCATTCTTCAACAGCTCGTCCGGATTGCTGCTGTCCTGCGGCGACAGCGAGATGCCGATCGAGACGCCGATCACGATCTGATGACCGTCGATCTCGTAAGGCGCGGAGATCACCTCGACGAGACGGCCGGCGAGCGATCTCGCGGCGGCTTCCTCGGAACGTCCGATCTGGACCACGGCGAACTCGTCGCCGCCCAGCCGCGCCACGGTGTCGCTTTCGCCGACGCCGGCCGTCAGCCTGCGGCCGACCTCCCTCAGCAGCGCATCGCCGATGGGATGGCCGAGCGAATCGTTGATGTCCTTGAAGTGATCGAGATCGAGACAGAGCACCGCGAGCTGATCACCCGACCTGGTCCGGCGCAGCCCCTGCTCGAGCTGCTCGTGGAACAGCACGCGGTTCGGCAGGCTGGTCAGCGCGTCATGGCGCGCCATGTGTGAGATCTTGGCCTGCGCCTCCAGCCATTCGGTGATGTCCTCGAAGGTCGCGACCCAGCCGCCGCCCTGCATCGGCTGGTTGACCACCCGGATGGAGCGGCCGAACCGGTTGACGACGTCGGTCGTGGTGCGGCCCTCGCGCGCGTCGGCGACGAGGCGGGCGAAGAAATCATTCGCGTCGCCCTGCCACTGGCCCTTGGCCTGCTCGTCCCGCAATATGTCGACCAGCCGGCGGCCGGTGAGCGCGATGTCGGTGCGGCGAAGCATCGCCGCGTAGCGCTCGTTGAACAAGATGATCTTGCCGTCAGCGTCGAACATGCACAATCCCTGCGACATGTTCTCGAGCGCCGTGTCCAAAACCATTTGCTGGGCACCCAATTCGCCCCTGGCGCGGCGGTCGAGCAACGCGGCCACGAGTGCGATCGCGATGATCGCGACCGCAGCGCTGGCGGTGAGGAAGGACAGCGAGGCCGGCGGGATCGACAGGCCGCCGATCGCGAGCGTCGGATCCGGCGTCAATAGCACCGCGCCCATCGCCGTGAAATGATGCGCGACGATGGCAACCGTCAGCAGCGCAGTCGCCGCCAGCGCGTGGAAGAGGTTGTCGCGTCGCGCCGCCACGAACAACGCGAGTGCCGCAAAGAAAATTCCTGATAGCACCGAGACGGTGACCGTGCTTCCGATCCAGTCCACCCGCGCAGGTATCTCCAGCGCCGCCATGCCGGTGTAGTGCATCGCCGCGACACCGGAGCCGACGATGGCGCCGCCGAGAAGGATCCACACCGCGCGCAAGGACGATACGGCGATGCTCAGCCCCACGAAGGTCACCGAGATCGCGAAGATCAACGACAGGATCGTCACCGGGATGTTGTAGGCGCCCGCGCCTCCCGGCCCGTAGGCGAGCATCGCGATAAAGTGCGTCGCCCAGATGCCGCATCCGCTGACGGCGGCATCGAGGCCGAGCCAGGCCAAACGCCCGAGGCCGCGCGTCGCGCG
>NZ_JALBHA010000724.1:0-2338 GCF_023006445.1 Bradyrhizobium sp. SHOUNA76 | reverse complement strand
GATCTCGACGCGCGCCGCCTCGGCGTCCGGCGCGGGGATCGAGCCTGCGGCGAGATCACGCTCGATCTCGGCCAACTGGTCCTTGTAAACCGCGACCTCGCTGCCCTGGTCTTGCGCGCGTCCGTTGCGGCCAAGCGGCAAGAGCACGGCGAAAATCGCCGCGACCGTCATCAGCGCGAACACGAACCATAGCGTCATCTGGCAAGCTTCCGGCAGCGCACGAACCGCGCCCATAGGTGGCTTTACACCACGGCCGGACGATGCGGCAATTGACAATTGTCAATTCGGCGCGACCGCACACAGTCCCGAAACGGTGAAAATCCAACGGCTTAGCCGATTTCGAACTCCGCGCTTTGCGCGGCGTCTTCGCCATGCCCGTTGAAGGCCTTCAGGAAGTATGTTCCCGGCTGGACTGCATCCGGCAATCTGATGCGCAGCGCACCGACCGGAACCGGAGATGCAACCCTCGTGATCGTCTCGGACAGTTGCCGACCGCTCGCCTTCTCGACCACCACCACCTTGGCGCCGACCATCAGTCTTTGATACTTGGCAACAATGACGCGGTTCTCAATTTCGATGGAGCTGATAACGGGTTTCATGCGCCCACAAATGGAAGTTCCCCGGACTTGCACGGGAACCGTACGGCGCGCAACCGGCACCGTCAACCACAAATTGTGATCACGAAAATATGCGCTTGGGTCAGCTCGCGCGCGACGATTTGCGCTCGCCGGTCGCTGCGTTCTCCGCGGCCCGGCTCATCAGCGAGGCGTAATCGTCGCCGAACAGCACCTGGCAGAAGCGGATCGCGGCCTGCACCTGCTGTTGCCGATAGGTGCGGACCTTGTGATCGGCGGCGCGCAGCGACTGCACCAATTGCTCGGTCGAGCGCTCGACATATTGCTGAAGGTCGGAATAGGTGCGCAGCGTCACTTCGTTGATCGCAAGCTCGCTCGCATAGTTGCGGCAGGTCGCGACGAAATCGATCAGCGCCGCGGTTTCCTCCACCTCGGTGCCGTCGATCCGCGCCCCCGGCGGAATGTCCTTCTCGGCTCGCTGGCGCAGGATGCGGCGAACGCGGCCGGGAACGCTGTCGATCTCGGATTGCAAGGCATTGGAGATGTCGGCCCGGATCGAGGTCAACTGCTTGCCCCAGGCGGAATCGTTGCGCAGGTCGAGCTCGGTGCGCAGGCCGCGTATGCCGTCGTGCAACGCCTTGAGATTGCCGGCAACGTTGTCGAAATGGCCGCGCTTGATGTCCATGCGCAGGGTGGCGGCAACACAGGACAGATCGTGCAGCGCGATCGTGACGGCGACGCCGTAGGGCGTCGCCGCGACGCGGATCTCGTCGTCGGACGCAGCAATCTTGATGGCGAGGCGAATGATCTGCCACGGGGCGGTCATCCGCTGCACCACGGTCGACAGCGCGAAGGGCAGCATCTGCGGGGTCTGGAGCACCGGAATGTTGAGCGCCGACGTCACCGAGGCGATCTGGGAATCGCCGAAAGCGCGCAGGGTGCGCGGCAGCTTCTCGTTCAGGCTGGCGATGGCCTCCCGGACCTGAAGCAACGCTCCGATCGAATAGAGGTCCTCGATCACGTTGGGCGGGCCGACCCGGGCCAGCGCGCGCGACTTGTCGCCGCCGCCGGGACCCGTCAGCTCGAAAATGGCGTCCGCAGCCACCGCTTGGAGCTTCGAGGCCAGCGCTTCGACCTGCCCTGCACTGTCTGCCGGCATGCGGGCCAGCGCCGCCTCGAATTCCTTCACCTTGTCCGGGGCGCCGTCGCGGCCGAGCCATTGCCAGATCGGATGCAGCGAGGAGCGGCGGATCTGCCCGACCCGGGTCGGGGCGCCCGCCTCGACCAGGAACGGTTCCAACACCTGGAACAGCAGCCGCGACAGATCGTCCGTCCGCGGCGGCACAGCCTCGTCGGCTTCGGTCTTACGGACGATCTTGCGCAACTGATCGAGTACGAGGGTCGCGACAGCCGTGTCCTGGCCGCGCTCCAGCGCGCGCTCGAACTCCCGCATCAGCAGGGCCTGCGCCTGCGGCGGGAGCTGCGCGAGATATTCCCTCAGCCGCTCGATCGATGTCTGGCTCATGCGCCCGGGTAATGCACGGTAAAATGGCGGACATGGGATTGCGTCCGGGCGCGATCATAGGAGGGCCCACTTAAGAAGCCGTTTAGGAAGTCGGACGGAATCCCTCCGGTTGGCTTTGGCCGGGACTTGGCGAAGACGAAAAAGCACGTCGGAACAAGGGATTATACTCCCGGAAGGAGCAGGTCGGCGCGCAGGCCGCCGGTCGGCGCGCCGCCGAGCGAGAGGCTGCCGCCATAGA
>NZ_JALBHA010000723.1:0-2347 GCF_023006445.1 Bradyrhizobium sp. SHOUNA76 | reverse complement strand
AGGCCGCCGGTATCGGCCGGGTCGCGGTCGCAACCGATACGCCGGAGATCGCCTCGGTCGTGACGGCCCATGGCGGCGAAGCCGTGATGACGCGCGCCGACCACCCCTCTGGTTCGGACCGCATCCACGAGGCCATGCAAAAGCTCGACCCGGACGGCAAGGCGGAGATCGTGATCAACCTCCAGGGCGATTTCCCAACGATCACGCCGCAGACCATCCGGGAGGTGCTACCGCCCTTTGCCGATCCGGCGGTCGACATCGTGACGCTGGCCTCGCAGATCCACACCGAGGAGGAGGACCTCGCCCCGAGCGTCGTGAAGGCCATCGGCTCGCCGATCGGCCCGCGGCGCATGCGGGCACTTTATTTTACCCGGGCTACAGCCCCTTACGGCAACGGACCGCGCTACCACCACATCGGCCTTTATGCTTACCGCCGCGCTGCGCTGGAGCGGTTCGTCTCGCTGCCGCCTTCACCGCTGGAGCGTCAGGAAAGCCTGGAGCAGCTCCGGGCGGTTGAAGCCGGCATGCGCATCGACATCATGATCGTCGACAGCGTGCCCCGCGGTGTCGACACGCCGCCCGACCTGGAAACCGCGCGCAGCATCCTTTCCAAAACCTGAGCGGCTGCTACAAGGCGCCGCAGGAGCACTTTTAAGACATGAGCAAGCTGAAAATCGCATTCCAAGGCGAGCCCGGAGCCAATTCCCACATCGCCATCGTCGAGGCCTATCCCGACGCCGAGCCGATGCCCTGTGCCACCTTCGAGGACGCGCTGTCTGCGATCTCGTCGGGCGAGGCCGATCTCGGCATGATTCCGATCGAGAACTCGGTGGCCGGCCGTGTCGCCGACATCCATCATCTCTTGCCGGCCTCCGGTCTCTTCATCATCGGCGAGTGGTTTCTCCCGGTTCGGCATCAGCTGATGGCGGTGAAGGGCACCAAGCTCGACGACATCAGGAGCGTCGAGAGTCATGTGCATGCGCTCGGCCAGTGCCGGCGCATCATCCGTAAGCTTGGCATCAAGCCGATCGTGCACGCCGATACCGCCGGCAGCGCCCGCGACATCTCGGAACGCAAGGACAAGTCCGTCGCCGCGATCGCCTCGCGCCTCGCCGCCAAGATCTACGGCCTCGACATCCTCGCAGAGGACATCGAGGATGAAGCCCACAACACCACGCGCTTCGTGGTGCTGGCGCGCGAGCCGAAATGGGGCTCGCAGGGCGCGGGACCGCTGGTCACGACTTTTGTCTTCCGGGTGCGCAATTTGCCCGCCGCGCTGTACAAGGCGCTCGGCGGCTTCGCCACCAACGGCGTCAACATGACCAAGCTCGAGAGCTACATGGTCGACGGCAATTTCTTCGCCACGCAGTTCTATGCCGACGTCGACGGCCACCCCGAGGACAAGGGCCTGGCCTTCGCGATCGAGGAGCTGAAATTCTTCTCGCGCGAATTCCGCATCGTCGGCGTCTATCCGGGCCATCCGTTCCGCGCGACGTTCAGCGAAGCGCAGCGGGATTAGTCTCGTGTCCCGGACGCGCGAAGCGCGAGCCGGGACCCAGAAGCCAAAATACTCAGTCGCGAGATGGGCCCCGGCTCTGCAGTGCACCGCTGAAGGGCGCTGCGCTGCGTCCGGGGGCACAGCAGCGACTTACACGTCTGCTCCAAGCCCAAACGCCTCCGCCAGCAGCGAATACGACTTCTTCCGCGCCTCGTGGTCATACACGGCGGTGATCACCATCAGCTCGTCCGGCTTGCTCGCGTCGATCAGCGGCTGCAGCTTCCTCCGCACCGTCGTGGGGCTGCCGACGAACAGGCGGGAGCGGTTGCGAAGAATCGAGGTGCGCTCGGAGTCGGAGTAAGGATAGGCCAGCGCTTCCTCGACGCTCGGCAGCGGCAGATATTGACCGCGGTCGCGGCGCAGCCGGTTGAGGTCGAACGAGCAGGCCAGCCGCTCGGCCTCCTCATCGGTATCGGCTGCAATGGCCGCGACTGCGAGGATCGCGTGCGGACTCGCACGCCAGGACGAGGGCTGGAAGCGGTTGCGGTAATGCACCATCGCATCGACTGCATCGTGGGACGCGAAGTGATGAGCGAAGGCGAAGCCCATACCCACTTGCGCGGCCAGCTCCGAAGAATAATCGCTGGAGCCGAGCAGCCAGATCGGCGGCAGGGCGGTGTCGTCGGGCATGGCGACGACGTTGTTGTAGGGATGCCCTGCGGGGAATTCGCGCGTCTGCCACAGAATCAGTTCGTGCAGCCGCTCCAGAAAATCGTCGCCCTCGCGGCGGTCGAGCCGGCTCCGCAGCGCGTAAGCCGTCGCGCCGTCGGTGCCGGGCGCACGGCCGAG
>NZ_JALBHA010000722.1:0-2366 GCF_023006445.1 Bradyrhizobium sp. SHOUNA76 | reverse complement strand
CGCGATCGCTGTCTTCGCCGTGCTGTCGCTGGCGATCTGGGCCGCGGTCCGGCTCGCCGCACATCTCTTCTAGCCCCGCATCCTTTCCAAGGCCTCGATCATGATCTCATCCAAGCGAGCATTCGCCGGCGCGGTCATCCTGACATGCCTTGTCGGGTCTCCCGCCTTCGCAGCCGACACCTCCAGCGGCGATCTCGTCATCACCAGGGCCTGGAGCCGGGCGACGCCCGGCGGTGCCAAGGTCGCTGGCGGCTATCTGACGATCGAGAACAGGGGCCAGACGCCGGAGCGGTTGCAGGCCGCATCGGCCGCCCATGCGCTTCGAACCGAGATCCACGAGATGACCGTCAACGACGGTGTCATGACCATGCGCCCGCTCGACAAGGGGCTCATCATCGCACCCGGACAAGTCGTTACGCTCGCGCCCGGCGGCGGACACCTGATGTTCATCGGCCTCGATGTGCCGCTCCATGCCGGCGACCAGATGCCGGTGACGCTGGCATTCGAGCGCGCCGGCAAGGTGAACGTGACGCTCGACGTGCAGGCCATCGGCGCACAGGCTCCCGAAAGGACGGAGAGCACGGCGACGGTGCAGCCGGCGCATCGCTCGGAGCAGGCGACGTCTGCACCACCCGCAGCGACATCCGAAGCGGACGAGAGCTTCTTCACCCACCTGCATGCTGAAAAGGCCATGGCCAACGTCACGGTCTCGCCGGGGCGCGCCGGTCCGGTCGAGATCGCAATCCAGCTCGAAGATGCGAACGAATTGCCACTGAGTGCCGATGCGGTTGCGGTGACGCTCGGCAATCCCGAACATGGCGTGGCACCGATCACTGCAAGCGCCGAACGCGTCGGCAACGATCAATGGCGGGTCAGAATGTCGGCCCCACTGTCCGGCCGCTGGTCGCTCGGCCTCGACATCCGCATCACGCCCTCGGACGCGGTCAAGGTGGTGTCACCTATCCTGCTCCGTTGAGGCACCTAAGTACTGTAGCGGAGGCGAATCCGGCAAAAGCTTGTCGCAGCGCAAACACTCTTGCCGCGATCGGCGCACACTGCATCCGTCATCAAAAACCTTTCCAGATGAAGGATGCTTCCGATGTTCACCCGCAGAGTCGCATTGATCGGCGCCGCCGCGACCGCCCTGATGCTGGCGACCCCCGCTTTGGCTGCCGATGATCTCAAACTGCCGCGTCAAAAGGTAGAGCTGGTGGCGCCGCCATTCGTGCATGCGCACGAGCAAGCGACCAAGCAAGGTCCGAAGATCATCGAGTTCAAGCTCACGATCGAGGAGAAGAAGGTCGTCATCGACGAGAAGGGCACCACCTTCCAGGCAATGACCTTCAACGGCTCGATGCCGGGCCCGCTGATGGTCGTGCATGAGGGCGACTACGTCGAAACGACGCTGGTCAACCCCTCGACCAACTCCATGCCGCACAACATCGACTTCCATTCCGCGACCGGCGCGCTCGGCGGCGGTGCACTCACGCTGATCAATCCCGGCGAGCAGGTCGTGCTGCGCTGGAAGGCAACCAAGACCGGCGTGTTCGTCTATCACTGCGCCCCGGGCGGCCCGATGATCCCCTGGCACGTCGTCTCCGGCATGAACGGCGCCGTGATGGTGCTGCCGCGCGACGGACTGAACGACGGCAAGGGCCACGCGCTGAAATACGACAAGGTCTACTATGTCGGCGAGCAGGACATGTATGTGCCGCGCGACGAGAAGGGCAATTTCAAGTCCTACGACTCGCCCGGCGAAGCCTTCACCGAAACCGAAGAGGTGATGAAGAAGCTGACTCCTACCCACGTCGTGTTCAACGGCAAGGTCGGGGCGCTCACCGGCAAGAGCGCGCTGACCGCCAATGTCGGCGAGAACGTGCTGATCGTGCATTCGCAGGCCAATCGCGACAGCCGTCCGCATCTGATCGGCGGCCATGGCGACTATGTCTGGGAGACCGGCAAGTTCGGCAATGCACCCGAGGTCGGACTCGAGACCTGGTTCATCCGTGGCGGCTCGGCGGGAGCCGCGCTGTACAAGTTCATGCAGCCCGGCATCTACGCCTATGTCACGCACAATCTGATCGAGGCCGCAGACCTCGGTGCCACCGCGCACTTCAAGGTCGAGGGCAAGTGGAACGACGATCTGATGACCCAGGTGAAGGCGCCTGCCGAAATACCGGCTGCCAAAACCAACTAGACGCGACGAGGGGCCGGTCATCACCGGCCCCTTCTTCCTTCGGGGAATGACCATGCTGATCGCATTCAAGCTCAAACTGGCACTCGCCTGCGCCGCCGGGCTCGCAGGGCCGATCGCGGTGGCGCCGCTGGTCTCGAACGTGGCGGTCCACGGCACGGCGGCTGAGCCT
>NZ_JALBHA010000721.1:0-2372 GCF_023006445.1 Bradyrhizobium sp. SHOUNA76 | reverse complement strand
CTCCCCGAGGGCGGCACGCTGCAGGTCACCGCGCCCGTGGCGGGCGTGATCGCGACCTCGACGGCCCAGATCGGCAATCTCGCCTCGGCCAAGGGCGAGGCGCTGTTCACCATCGTGGCACGCAGCGAATACGATCTCGTCGGCCTGGTGGCGACCACCGACATGCGCAAGCTCGCCGTCAATCAGCCGGCGACGGTGCGGATCGCCGGCGCCGGCGACATCGACGGCAAGGTGCGCCGCATCGGCCCGACCGTCGAGCCGAACATCCAGCAGGGCATGGTCTATATCGGCATCTCCTCGCAGAAGCGGCTGCTGCTGAAGGCGAGTGGACGTGCGCTGATCAAGACCGGGCAGAGCTGCAACGTCGCGGTGCCGCTGACATCAGTGCAATATTCCTCCGCCGGCACCGTCGTGCAGGTGATCCGCCGCAACCGCGTCGAGACCAAGCGTGTCGAGGTCGGCTTGATGTCCGGCGGCAATATCGAGGTCCGCGACGGCCTCAACGAAGGCGATGTCGTCGTCGCCCGCGCCGGCGCGCTCTTGCGTGAAGGCGATCCGGTGCGTCCGGTGATGGCCGCGGAAGCGGCGAAGTAGGTTTTCGCCGCGCCGTCATTGCGAGGAGCGAAGCGACGAAGCAATGACGATGTGGATGCAGATGTGCGCGACGACACGCACATCGCAAGGTGGGCAAAGCGTAGCGTGCCCAGGTCTTTCTATCGAAGTCCTGGAAAAATGGTGGGGCACGGCGCGTTGCGCCTTGGCCCACCCTACGAGAGCTCGCTTAAAAAAATGGGCCCCGGCTCAGCGTCGCATCATTGCATGATGCGCCGCGTCCGGGGCACGAGACGTCGCAAGACCTAAGAAAAACTAGCCGCCGGCTTCGCCGAAATGCACGTCTTCGAGCAGCGAGGAGGAGACCATCGGGACCTGGTCGCCTTCGCTGGCGCGGGAGATGGCGACGCGGGTCTTGTTGAAGACGCTTTCGGCACTGCCCCGAGCGTTGAGGTTGTTGAGGAACTCGCTGACCAGCACGCTGTGCTCGCCCTTGCCGTCGTCGACGACCTTGCCGGGCGAGGCCGAGGTGAGGATCAGGGCATTGTCGGACGCGCTGATCGGCGCGAGGCCGTGGCTGTAGGAGCGGAAGCGGCGCTCATAGGGATTGCGGCGGGAGGCGTCGACGACGACGAGCCTGGCCTTGGCGCCCTGCTCCTTCATCATGTCGAGCACGCCGTCGATGGAAACGCCCTGGCGGCGGACGTCGCTTTCCTTCCAGATCGCGGCATCGACAGGCAGCATGTAGCTCTCGCGGCCGGCCTGCACGCCGTAGCCGCCGAAGAACAGCATGACGACGGTATCGCGCTTGATCCGCGACTTCAGGCGGTTGACGGCGCGGACCATGTCGTCCTTGGTCGCGTCTTCCACCATGTCGACGTCAAAACCGTTCTTGCGCAGGGAGGAGGACAGCGCGCGGGCGTCGTTGATCGACTGCGTCAGCGGCGCGCTGGCGTCGGGATAATGTCCATTGCCGATGACGAGTGCGAGGCGGGAGGTCTGGGCGATCGAACCCGTAACCTGGTCGGTCGAGACGGCCTTGGCGGCATCGATCGCACGCATGTTGAGAGCAGCATGGGCGCCGATCACCAGCGAGACCGTGCCGATGAGGGCCGCGGCCACCGCGATCGTGCGTCTGGAAAGGTCGAGCTGCTTTACATTCATCTCGGTTCGTTTCCTGTGCCAAAGACCAGCCAAGCGCGCGCACACTGTTTGAGTAGCGCGATAGCGTCTTTAGGTTTGAGGGATTGGCCGGGGATGTGCCCCCGAATTACGCGCAATTTGCGGCGCCGCACCAAACAAACCCTTAACCGGATATCGCCTCCCCGGCAATAGATTGCCCAAAATTTGAGCTAACCGACTGAAGGCATTGGTTAATTTCGCAACCCAGATTTGTGCGTTTCCACCTCCTTGGACGCTTTCCGAGCCTCAATCATGCAGCCTTCGTGCCGGCTATTTCCGTGACTTTGATCACATTTGTTTTTCCTGCGAATCCGGGTAGCCTTTTCAACGACTTGCAAGGGGGTGGCGCGTGGGGAGCGCGCTGGCCGGCCCCCGGCCAAAAACCCCGCCAGAGTCCCCGCGACCAGGTATTTCATGAGCTTTCATTATTTTGCCGGCGCCGCCTGCCGGGCGCTGCTGGCGCCGAAGGACGGTCCCTCGCTTTACGACGTCTGCGATCCCGTATTATCGGGCCCAGCCAGCGGCGATCCGCATCTGGCCAAATTCTACAAGACCGCGCTCGGCAATCCCGCGCTGCGGGTGCTGCTGCGGCGGGCCGGGCTGCCCGAGCTGCGCGACGAGGCAAGGCTGACGGCGCT
>NZ_JALBHA010000720.1:0-2380 GCF_023006445.1 Bradyrhizobium sp. SHOUNA76 | reverse complement strand
CGCCATGCCGGTGGTGGCGCCGGCGCGGACAGCGCGGCCGTCGATCTGGAATTCCCTTGCGACGGCCTCGCCGAGCTGCTGTGCCAGCGCAAGACCCGCGTCCGGCTGCTTGCCGTCGATAATCAGGCCGAATTCGTCGCCAGACAGGCGCGCCACCACACCGCCACGGGCGGACTCCTGGAGCCGCTGGGCCACCTCGACCAGAAGCTTGTCGCCGAGCGCATGGCCGAAGACGTCGTTGACCTCCTTGAGGCCGTCGAGGTCGACACAGAGGACTGCGAACTCCTCGCCGGTGCCTTCGCAGGCTTCGATCATCTGGGTCAGGGCCTGAAGGAAGGCGGCGCGATTCGGCAAATCGGTGAGGCCGTCGTGATAGGCCATGTGCGCCATGCGCGACTCGGTCTGCCGGCGGTCGGTGACGTCCTCGTGGGTCTTGATCAGATATTGCGGCTCGCCGGCATCATTGAGCACGGTGGCGCGGCGGGTCAGGAACAGCCGCAGGCCGTCCTTGGTGGAGATCGGATGCTCCTCGGTGATCATCCCGCGTTTCTTGATCGCGGCCTCGTCGCGCGCGATGATCAGCTTGGCTTCCTTGGGATTGAAGATGTCGGACGCGGTCAGGCCCGTGGCCTCCTCGCGCCGGCGGTTGAGGATCGTCTCCGCGCTGCGATTGGCGAGCAGATAGCGGCCGTCCTTGACCTGCTCGACGATCAGCGCCACCGGGATGTTGTCGACCACCAGATCGAGGAACTTCTTGGCGCTCTCCAGCTCCTTCGACAGGGAGCGGCGGTCTGTGATGTCCTCGAACACGAGCATCAGGAATTCGGGCTTGTTGTTCTCGTTGCGGACCACGATCCGGATCGAGGCGACCATGCGCCGCTCGCCGCCACGATCGACCTCGAATTCATTGCGGAATTGGCCGTCGGGTGAGTTGAGCGCTGCCCGATCGGTCGTCTCGATGGTGGCCGCCGAGCCGGACGCGAACAACTCGCGCGCATTCTTGCCGACGACATAATCGCGCGAGAATCCCCAGAACCGCTCATAGGCGCTGTTGGCGAAGATGTAGCGGCCATCCTCGATGTTCTTCGCGGCCACGCAGGCCGGCACGTTGTCCAGCACCGTTTCCAGGAACTGCTTGGTCGAGGCGAGCTGTCGCGACAGCTTGCGCTGGTCGCTGACGTCCAGATGCGTCGCCACCGAGCCACCGTTCGGCAGCACGAAATATTTCACCAGGATGGCGCGGCCATCAGGCAGTTCGGTGATCAAACCGTTGGGGCTCGCCGCCTTCTCGTAGAACTCGCCGTCGGAGACGCCCCCCAGCACGCCGCGCTTGCGTCGCAGCTCGAGGAGCTCGTAGCCGTTCATGTCGGCCCAGAGATCCAACCGCGTCAGGCCGTAAAGCTCGAGATAGCGGTCGTTGCAGAAGATGATGCGCCGCTGCGCGTCCGTCATCACCACGCCCTGGTTGAGATTGTTCATGGCGGAGGAGACGAAGGCGTTGCGCCGCAGCTGCAAGCGCCTGGTCCGGCGCAGCGAGGAATGGATCCAAAGTACGATCGCGGCGAGGAACGCGCAGACGACGATGCCCGTGATCAGGCCTTCCCAGACCACGTTGGGATCCAGCTGGCCGAGATAGCTCGGCGCGGCAAAACTGTCCGACAGCGCAAAGGCGCGCGCGGGCGCAACCGTGCCGGCCAGGCACACAACGGCCTGCACAGCAATCGGAAGCGTGCTGCCCTCGTGCCAGTTCTTCTCAGCCATCAGCCACCCGCGATTTCAACGTCGGATTGTCTGGCTTCACGGGTTTGGATCGGGTAAACGCCTGTACGCGCAACAGAAAAATGTGACGTGAAAAACGGCAATTGCCCTGACATGATAAATTCTTCCTTAACGGAAAACGGCCCCGCACCATTAGTCCCAGGCCTGATGTCACCGGCGCTTCCAGCGGACATCCTGCACAGCCATGGATAGGGTCGATTGCGTCGTCATCGGAGCCGGCGTGGTCGGGCTCGCGGCGGCCCGAAAGCTCGCCCAGGCCGGGCGCGAGGTCATCGTGCTCGAGGAGGCCGAGGCGATCGGCACCATCACCTCCTCGCGCAACAGTGAGGTGATCCATGCCGGCATCTACTACCGCGCCGGGAGCTGGATGGCGCGCATGTGCGTCGACGGCAAGCACGCGCTCTACCACTACTGTGCCGAGCGCGGCATCCCGCACAGGAATTGCGGCAAGCTGATCGTCGCGACCACCCCGCAGGAGACCGAGAAGCTGCAATCGATCAAGGCGCATGCCGAGGCCAATGGCGTGCTCGACATGCAGCTGCTCACCGGCGAGGCGGCCCGCGCGCTCGAGCCCGCGCTCGCATGCGATGCCGCGCTGCTG
>NZ_JALBHA010000071.1:0-18462 GCF_023006445.1 Bradyrhizobium sp. SHOUNA76 | reverse complement strand
CCGGCTCCAGTGATCCCGTCGGCCGCGGGCGACGCTGCGGCGCGCCTGAACGAGCTGAAAGCGGATCCTGCTTGGCGCGACGAGCTGCTCAACGGCTCGGTTAGCCACCTCAAGGAAATGCGCGACCTGCAGGCCGTCATCGGCCGTGGTGGCAATCCGGAGGTCGACAAGGCGATCGCCGGCGTGCTCGACGCGGCCCCGTTCCAGACGACCAAGCGGATGACCATGATCGGCACCGCTGAGCACTTGCGCGAGTCCGGGATTGGCGATGCCAACGTCATTCGCCAGGTGCTCGCAGGGGAAGCTGTGACGCCCGAGGAGCACGCCACGGCGACCGAGGCCAAAGCGAGGCTGATGCGCGACAGTGATTTCATCGCGCGCTACACGGCGGGGGACGGCGAGGCGAAGCGGCAAATGACGCTGCTCAACATCGTGGTCTCGAGCCCGATCAAGAGGATCGCGGCATGACGTCGATCGCGGGGCAGATGTCGCCGGCCGGCAGCGCGGCGTTCGGCTCCGGATATGGCGGCGGCACGCTCCAGGATCAGGCTCGCGCCGAGACTGAGGAAACGAGGCGCAAGCGGATGGAAGCTGCCAAGAGCGCGGGCTTAAGCCCGGCCAGCCAGGCGCTTGCGATCGATTTTGGAACGATGTCCGTTCCGGGTGCAGTTGCGTAAGGCGTAACGATCCCCGCAAGGGCAAGATCGTTTTGGACTGACGGGTCCCCTCCATGAGGGCAAGACCCCAACACCGGGCCCCCATCAAGGACAAGGCCAACACCGGCAAAGCAGACGACAGGCGAGGGCAGTTGAAAAACTGCTTTTGCCAACGGGCATCTACGTCTTGGATTTGAGGAAAATGTCGGAAATCGGCGAATTAGGTCCGGCTATGGCTGCTCTCAACGAGCGGCAGCGCAAGTTCGTGCACGCGCTTTTTCAGGCGCCGCGAAGCTTGGGGGCGGGCCTCTTTGCCGCGCGTGCCGCGGGCTATGGCACGCCTACGAGCTCGAACAATTCGCTTTCGGCTATCGCCTATCAGGTGCAGCAGGAGCCGAAGATACAGGCCGCGATCGCGGAGGTCAGCAAGCAGTACTTGACGATGCTCGGCCCGGTCGCGGTGCGCGCAATGAAGCGCGTTCTCGGTAACGACAAGCACCGGGAATTTGGCCGCGTGCTCGGCATCTTGATGGATCGCGTCGCGCCGGCACAGTCGACACACACCGTCAAGGTCGAGCACGACGCTTCGCCGCAGCTTGTGGCGACCGCAGCCGTGATGAGGCGCATCACGGAGCTGGCGACGCAGGCAGGCCTGGACGTCGAGCGCATGCCGCAGCTGCTCGATGCGAAGCCGATTGCCAAGTCGGAGCGCGCGGCATGACGGCAGCAACCGAGATCTATTACAACGGCCGCACGCACGCGGAGCACTGCGCCTGGTTAGACGGGTTGACGGGCGACGAATACCGCATCGTCCACATGCCGGTCGGCCATCTTTTCA
Organism: Bradyrhizobium sp. SHOUNA76; assembly: GCF_023006445.1. Lineage (NCBI taxonomy): Bacteria > Pseudomonadati > Pseudomonadota > Alphaproteobacteria > Hyphomicrobiales > Nitrobacteraceae > Bradyrhizobium > Bradyrhizobium sp. SHOUNA76. Next base: position 16,968 of record NZ_JALBHA010000071.1, on the reverse strand, counting down.
GCCTCGCCGTTGTGTCTGTCATCAAGCAGCGATTGCTTACCGTCGAAATGACCGCCGGCCACCGCATGAAATTGCTGGACGGCATCGCGACGGTCATCGACGGCCCCGTCACGGCCGAAGCTGTCGCGGCAATCGAGGCGGCCGATCCTGTCGGTTTGAAGATGATGCACGAAATCATGCGGCTGCCGATCGAGCGGCAAATCCATGCCTTTCGGGATGCCGATGTTTTTCGACTGATGGCCCAGCTCAATCCGTCCCTGTTGGCGGCGCTTAAGCGCTGCCGTTGGGGTGCCTTCGACCGCAGCAGAATGGGGGATATGTAGGATGATTATCGAGCACGGAAATAAGACACATGCCGCGGCTTGCGTTGCGGCCGAGGGCGCCAGGCAACAGGCAGTGGCTGCAGCAATTGCGGCCGGCGGCGGAAGTGCCGCGGTGGCAGCTGCGGTGCGCACGGCTGAAATCGCCTTCTATCGATCGGTGCGCGATAGCGCGATCGCCAACGGTCAGCAGTGCGCGCAGCTCCATCAGGCGCTCCGCGACCTGGGGACTGGTGGTGCGTGATGAGAGCTCCAAGGGGTGCGGAGCCCCGTCATCCACGGCGGCCGGGACGTGGGGAGATCCCCGGCCACTCAATTTCAATCGGGGAGCGCGTCAATGAACTTTCTCAAGATCTGCACTGCGCTCCTGCTGGCGGCAGTCTCTTGTTTGCCCGCTCGAGCCCAGCAGTTCAACACCATCCGCGACAACAGCGTTATAGGCCGGATCGGCTCCGGTAGCGGCTCCGGGCCCTCGCAAGTGATCACCTTCGACCTGCTGGCTGCACAGCTCGCGCAGAAGGGATCCGTATCTGCGCCCGTCGCACGCGTGGCAAGCGCGACAGTTGCCTCGGGTGGAAGCTGTGCTTCCAATGGTGACTTCACCGCCACCACGAGCGGTGGCGCAGGGACGCAGGCGACCATCTCGGTGCACGCGACCGGCGGCATCGTCACCTCCGTCAACTCGATCGTCTCGCCGGGTGGATGGTATCAAAACCCGTCATCGCCGAACGCAGTGACAATCGCGGGCTGTAACGGCGTGACGCTGAATTTGACGTTCACCGGCGCGACCGCTGGCAACGCGATCGTCATCGGCGCAACACAAGGGACGCTGGCGGATGCAGGCGCGCCGCCGGCGCTTGCCACCACCTCGATCACCGCGGCCGCCCCTTTGTCCGGCGGCGGCACCCTCGCGAGCTCCCGCACCATTGGCCTTGCCGCCGGCTCGCTCGACACCGCCTTGGGCTATTGGGGTTCGACCACCGCGTCGGCGACGGCGATCAACAATTGCACGGGCGCGCTGACCTATTCGACCGCGACGCATACCTTCGGTTGCAACACCGGCGCCGGTACCGGCAACGTCGTCGTCTCGGGCACTCCGACGGCCAACCAGATCGCACGCTGGACGAGCTCGACAGATATCCAAGGCGTTGGCTTCGGCACTCTACAGCTCACAAGCGCTCATCAAAGTGCGCTCCCTAGCAACCCAGGTGGCACCGCCAACACGACTGGCGTCATGATGGGCCTCGGCGCAACGTGCAAGGTGACGCCGGCAACAACTGGCCGCGTCAGGTTCACAATCATCGGCAATGTCACGAACAACAACATCAGCAAAAACACGACGGTCATTGGTCGCTATGGAACAGGATCGGCTCCGAGCAACGCCGCCGCGCTGACTGGGACAATATTCGACAGTGGCAGAACCTATTCGACCACGGCGGCCGGAAGCCCGCTTATGTTATTCGCCGCAGAAGGAATCATCAGCGGGCTGACTGTGGGGACACAGGTTTGGTACGACGCATCGGTCGCGACCAACGACTCCGGCACGACGTCATCGATCGCGAGCATCCAGTGCATGGCGCAGGAGTTTTAAGCCCAATCAGTGACAATCGTTGTGTCAACCGGGTGGTGGCTTCACGTCCACCTAGGCTGGGCTTCATCAGCGGCGCTTATGGGCGACTTCTCCGGTTGATGGATTGATCTCTTCACCCCGCTCGTTCACTCGTATCGCTGTAATTGTGGGTAGCACTACGTTTTCAATCTTTGGGTCGTTTGGGTCGCCGTGCATTCCCATTTTCATGTGCGCCTTCATAGTTATTGTTTGAGAAACTACGCTGTCAGGCGAGCCGAAAATCATTTGCTCGGACTCGCTTTGCTTGATTTTGAGAGCGTTGAAAATGGCATAGAAGGCGCTGCGCCATATGAAATCCACTGCTTGGGATATCTCAAAATCAGGTGTGCGAGTCCTGATCTCTTCTTCGATCTCGGCGCGCGTGCGGCCGTGCATGATTGCGTTTCGGATCGCAAATAAGTCACGCTGCATTTCATTCGAGATGTTGAGACGACTAAACGACGCCTCGATCGCCTGCTTTTGAAACGGCCGGTGCTCCGGGATCGTGTTACACGTCGGACAGAACAAGTCCGACCGGCAACGCGGACACTTGTCGGTTACTCTTGTGGATTCCTTCGTCATCTCGGCGATGAGCTCGTGCACGAACCAGAAGTATTGGAACTGGTCCTCTGGAAACGTCGCTCGGACGCCGGCCGCAAACCAACGAAGTGGAGTTCGAAGGCGCGCGATTCCGGTGCATCTCTCCAGCGTCGCGAGCGTGGTCAAATTGTCTTCTGCGAGTTCTGGCCATCTTTCAGTGTAGCCGTCTTGCCCGCCGTACGCATACATATCGCGGATCTCAAGCCCGGGGGTCCAATCCATTAGAAAGCGCGGTCTCGAGAAACGAAAAGGGCAGCTTGTGCCAAAACTCAACGTGTCCATTATTTCGCGGATTCGCTCGTCGGCGAGCGCCTCTGCTTCCTTGATGTCGCTCGCACCGATCACGAGTTGAGCAGCCAACGACTCTTTTGAAAGGTCGTCTTCGCTCGCGTTCTGAATGGACAGTTCGCAATCTGGAAGGACGATTCTCAACTCCGGGACGTTAGGTGGCAAGATCAGAGTGGATTCGATCCGAAAATCCGCTATCCACCGCGTTGTGCCATCTTCTGATGGGTCCGCCATTCCCTATCTCCGCTGCGTGATTCGAAATCCGCAGGATGATGGCACGCAGGGCGAGCAGGGGCGTCCTCTTTCGCGCTTATCCCACCTATTCACAGGCCGGTGGATTGTCCTAACTGAGCCTTTGAGGTGCCGCGACTCAGGCGCGCTCTTTCCGCAGCGCAATCCTGCGCTTGTGGAGACGATCATGGCAGAAGCCCAGTTATCTCGCTCCGAAATACATCGCGCCGCTGAATTGAGGTGGCGCAACGTGCCGCCTGGCATCCCCGCCGATCTGGCGGTCGAGTTCATGAGCAAACTGAAGGCCGGGAGCACAATCGGAAAGCTTACCAGCGGAGGGCGCCGCGGTCCTCCCCTCGTCAGCTACGCGCGCTTTAAGAAGCACTGCGAACTATTTCCGGAGTGGGGCGCCGAGGCGTGGCGCGTCTCCCGGGCGAACATCATCGTCTTGAAAGGTGCACGTCTGCGTGCACTCACGCATTGCAAGCACGGTCATCCTTTTGCCGGCGAAAACCTCTACATCACTCCAAATGGTAAGAGGAAGTGTCTGGCGTGCTGTCGACGTCGGCATCTCGCGCCGGTGATGCCAACAGAGGAGGAAATTCGCCGAGCCACTGCAATGCTGAACTCGGGAAGTTCGGTCACTCTGATCTGCACCGGCAAACGCGACGGCCGACGGATACAGGCGCCGGTTTTTGGCTACCGCAAGTGGAAGCTCTTGCGAGCAGTCCAACCGTCGTTCGCCAGTCTCGTTCTCTCGGTGACCTCGGGCAGCAATTCTAGAGGGCAGCAGCGTCGTCATAACCCGATCAAGGCTGCACGGGAGGTTGAGAAGACCCAGACGAATGACTTCTACCGGATCCTCGCCATGGTCCCGCGCCACCTCTCGGAGGATGACCGGCATGACATTGCTCAGTCTGTCTTTCTCGCGCTGTTCGAGGGGTCCCTGCAACGTGATCAGATTGGGGCGCGTGTGCGCAGCTTCATCGCCGACCACCAGCGCGCCTTTCCAACGCGCTACGCGAAGTTTGGCGACAGTCCGTTGCTGTCTCTGGACGAAGCACTGTTCGACGATGGCTCGGGGACCCGGGGAGACAATGTGAGCCGCGGCCTTTGGGACTAGGCGCGCAACTTCCTTAGCTGGGTCCGAGGGCGCTGATGATGCCGATCGCAATCGGGACCAGGGCGACAACGGACCAAAATGTGGGCGTGGCGGAGCTCAGGCCGGTAACAAAGATCCAGATGCCAAACCCGGCGATGAAAGCCGAAATCGCATAGGCAAGCGCTCTGTCCATGCTCACCGACTCGGCCCCGGCTAAAACGTTCCTAGGCGCGCGCTCCGAAAGGGGTAGAATTTTAATTGCCCGGTAACTGCAAATCAGTGAAGCTGTCTGCTGGGCCTTAGAACCCGGACCTTGAGAAGGCGAAACCCGCTTGGCGGCGGGATCGACCTGCGTGGCGAGCCTTGGCGAACTCTGAACGCAATGGCTGCACCTTGGCGGGTGCGCCGACCTGGCTGTGACCTATCACGGCCGGGGTGGCGTAGCAATGCCGAGGGCCGCCAAGCCCGCGGCTGATGTCCAAGGGGAAACCCCAAAGGCTGCGCCGCGAGTCCTCAAGGCTCGTTCTAAGACCCCGGCTTTGCCGTCCGTCACGGCAAGCGGCCCTTAGAAGCCAAACCTTGAGAGCACCACCCTATGGCAATCGAAAGACCCATGTTTCCGGCGCGAGCGGAGTCCGTGGATTCGTTTCCTGCCCAAGCCGCCACTAGACAGCCCGAAACGGGAAAACGCCCCAGCGACCTCGGCAGACTCAGGAAAGAGGCATCCGACCGGATCGAGCAACTGATTGCCTTCCTCGACGCGACCGATCCGTATGTGACGACGGAGCTCGAGATCGATGACGGCGAGACCGGGATAGCCGATCTCGATGGCGTCCTGGAGCAGGTGGGAACGCAGGACTGGCAGCAGGGAGCGTTGGCATGAACATCCTCACCTTTCCATGCTGCCCCGCGTCACGCCCCGCTTTGCCACCTGGGAATGTCGCCGAGGTCAGGGCGCTGCCCTACGAGGTCACCCGCCGAATTCACTCACGGAAACCGCGGAGGTCAAAGAACGGCACGCCGGAAGAACGGGCAGCAAAGGTGGCATCGGCCGCATTGCCATCGGCGACAGTCATCGAACTACAACGCCCTCCAAAGCGCGCGTTGTTGAAGCAGGAGTTTGAGGCGAAGCTCAATCAACTGGACCCGCTCGGCCGCAGTTATATCGAAGGCTATATGCAGGCGCTGGTCGACCAGAGGGGGCGATCATGAACGCCGACCAACGGGAAGAGCGGGTAAAATTCAAACAGGAGATGAGGCGGCGCATCGATTTGATCGCGGTCGACTACGGGGTGCCGGAATCGGAAGTCGCGAAGGTGAGAGGGCGGCTCAAGCACCATGATGTGCTGAACTTCGCGAAAAAGTACCGCATCAGCCTCGACTGGTTGATCTGTGGCGACCTGAAGGGGCTCGTTCGAACGATCGTCGCGAGGCGAGCATGAAGCGCCGGCGCCGAATGCACAGGAAGCGCGACCGGCAGCGGCTGATGACGCACCGCCGACGGTTAAGGCGATAGCGACCAGGGCCCGCCGGTTCACGCTGGCGGGCCGTTCTCCGTTGCCAGAACGTTCTTATGGCCGCGCTGCACTTTTCGCAGTGGCCTAATTCGGCTTATACTGTTCCCTCAGGGGAACGGGCCCATGGAAGCACTGAGACGATCACTTGAGCAGTTGGGCGGCCCGCCCTTCTGCACCACATGCAACCTTGCCATGACCTGGTTTCGATCCGAGCTGCAAGCCGATAGCCGGTCGATCCTTCACATATTCCAGTGCAGGCGATGCGATGCGCAAGGTGAGATTATTTCCGCCGTAGAAGCGCCCGAGGGCAAGACGTAAGCCTCAGTTGGCGGCGCTGCTTGATCTAGCTCAAGCGGGCTCTCGTCTCTGCGGCAGACCGTCCGGCCATGGCCGACCCCGACAAGCAAACTGAGGGTAAGGAATCCAACTCCTCCCGCTTAGAGGAGGCGCGACGGATTATCGAGGAGTACGCCAACGACCTGCGGGAGTTCATCAAGAAGATGCGCCGCAAGATGAACTAAGGCCGCCTCAGTTGGCGGCCTCCGGCGGTCGGGCTGGAGGGCCTGTCACGCCGTACTCGAAGGCGACGCCTTCCGGGTCATTCTCGGCGAGCCATGCGTCGGCCGCCTCTTCAGTCGCAAAGACCTTCAGGCGGTCTTTGTCTCCGATCTGCCTGCTCGTGTCGGTGTAGACCCAGACGGTCATTGATCCCTCTTCAGCTTGCGCCGGGCTCGGTCTCCGAAGTCCTCCAGGACGAGGTAAACGTCCCCGGTCAGATCATTCTGCCGCCCTCAGACCCTGCTCGGTCGGCTCATAGCGCTCGCCGTGCTTCACCAGCCAGCCACCTTCAACCATCCTCCGCGCCAATTCCGTCGAGCATGCCGGTTGGCTGCCGCCCGGGTAATGGACGCCGCCTCCGCGCTGGACCAAGAAGCCATAAACGCGCGCCAGCCGTAGCGGCTTGAGCATGCCGGGAATGAGGAGGATGGAGCTGGTCATTGCTTCCTCAAGCACCGGCACCGACGAACGTTCCAAGCTCGCGGCGCCGGACCTACGCAAGGTCCGAGCACCTCCAGCGGCCCCGGGCCCCGTGCCCCCTAAAGCCCCACGTCTTTAAGCGATCGGAGAGCCTTACGCTGTCAGGCCAACGGTCGGCGTCTAAAGCAATGTGATGGCCACAATGGCAATAGATCAGCACGCCGCGCACACCCATTTCGCGCATCTCGCCGAAGGTGATCTTGCGCGGTCGACCGTCTGCGTGCGTTGGTGTGTGGCGTTTCGGGCGAGGCATTCCGCCATCGGCGCGTTTCGCTGGCGAGAGTCAAGTTATCAATGCCTGGGGCCACGGAATGCGCGGGAGCTACCGCGTGTTGTGGGTGGAAAAGCAAAAGCCCGCCGATTTACGCTGGGAAGCTTCATCTTTGCGCTGCGAGAATATAGAAGGTCTCATGGCTGCGTCGCCAATTTTGGCAGGTTTGAGAGAGCGGGAATGTCCAGCGTTTCAAATTGCCATCGGGGCAGATAGCGTCCTCCATCCTTCAAAAGCTCCTCCGACAGGCTTTCCAGTTGGCGCTTGTCCGCAATTCCAAGAACGGGACAGAACTGATCGAAATAGGCCTTCGATTGTGATCGCGCGAAAGGTTCGAACGGAGGTCGAAAGCGGAAAGTCGTGTACAGCAGCGTCTCCGGCCACCATCGCCCGCCTTCAATGCCGGCTCGCAGGAAGAGCACAAAATCCGCGAGCATCACATCCGTGAACTTGATCGTGCTGACGACGTGGCTTCGCTGCTCCAGAAGGTCGGCTCGGAGCGACACCCTGCGTAATTCCTGTTGTTTGGAGTCAAGACTGCGCATGTAGCGCCGAATGATCTGGAAACTTTTCATCGGCTCGTCTCGGCGGTCGTCAGGAACGTAGAAGCGCTGCCCGATCAAATCCGACGCGTCGCTGAACCGCTCGTATTTCAGCAGAGCTGCGAGCGTGTACAAAAACAGTTCGTGCACGATGAACACGTAGTTGTCGAAATCCCATTCGCTCCAAGAATGAACGTCTTCCGGCTTGTCCATGAGCGGTATTATGCGCTCGAAAAATCGTTGTAACGTCTTGATCAAGTCCGGATCTGACTTCGGTGCGGCCGACGCAACGAATTCGATGTACTCATTGCGGTACGGCAGGAACCGCTCGATGTTGTCGAGAACGGTCTGCGGAAAAGCACCTGGAGCAGTTGGCGCCAACTTGAATTCGGTTTTTAAGACGTCGACCAGCGTGTCCAGGTAGCTGTTTATTGAGGCGGCGGGATTGCCGGCCGATCGGCGGATGATCTCAACTGACTGGCGTGCTTTAGACCGCGTCGAGCTCGGCGAGCTGTCCTCGGCTAGAAAGGCGGGCATCGCCCCCAGTGCCGGCTTCACGTACAGCGGCTTGTTATAGATCCAACGGAGCAACTGCTCAAAGTTTGTGCCGTATAGGTCAGGCGTCATGTCGATGTAAATGCGCGATCCCAAAAACTTCGGCAGGTAGGGCTCGCCGTTCTCATCTACTTCAGAAACGACCGCTGTAAACTTGCTCTGATCGGCCTTCTTATAGATTTCCGGCGACATGATTTGTGATTCTGTACCAACGCCGCCCTTCCGACCGTCGGCCTTCTCTGCGTAGCGCTTGTCGCAAACGATGATGACCTTTGTTACTTCCGCGTCGGTGACCATCGACTCCATGAACTTGTAAGCGTCGTTTCCTTCTCTAAGATTCCACTTGTCGAGGACGACATCGACGCCGCTCTCAACCAGTTGGGTGGCAAGGTCAATGACCCATCGCTCGTGGTCTGGTGAGGACCAGCTGTAGGAGACGAATGCACGTGGCGGAGAAGTCTTTTCCTTGTCCAAGGGCGCTCCGTAAACTCGATGTCGTCAAGAAAGCCGGCGAAGGTCTCGATCGACATCCCGCCCGCTCACGAAGGAAGTGGTGGACGCCGCCGAGGGGGAATCGGTACCGATTCGCATACTACCTGTACGTGGTAGAGAACGCTAATGTGCGCGGAGCGGTAGAGGTCCTGGGGCGCCTGTCTAGTGAGAGGGCACGCCGCCTTTTGCGACATGCTGGGTCTCCGCGGGTATTCAGCAGCATGACGTCGAGCTGCTTGACACCAGCGGGCAGGCCGGAGTCTGATCGGCGCCCATGGGGCGGGATCAGCGCATCGTCGACGAGTTAAGGGCGTTCGAGCGGCTTTGCCGGAAGCTGGCGGCCGAGGAGGGGCCTTATTCGCTCGAGCGTGCCGGCCTGCTCGAGATGGCCGACAACTACGGTCGGGAGGCGCGTCGTCGCACCGTGGCTAGGACCGTAGATTGCGCTCGACGCTCACGGAAAAGGCGTGCGATTTCAAGAACGTTGACAGGACACCCCTTCCGCCAATAATCAGCAAACACAGTTACTTAGATGGATATCGCGCTTACTGCGCACAATCCAACGTACAATGAATCGCCGAAGGCGCCAGCCAGACATTGAGTCAACGTGCCGCGGCTTGGCCGCTGGCGATTAGGCCGCATCGAATCCAGCTTGGGTTTGATTTCATCTCTGCTCGTCGCGGGCGTCGGTTCATTTCTGATTTTGAACGGGGCCGAACTCAAAACCAAGTTGGGCTGGGCACAGACATCGAGTGCAAACTAAGAGGCCCGCCAGCGTGAACCGGCGGGCCGCTGATGCGGCTTAATGGATAGCCTTGTCTTCTCGGTTAAGCAGCTCCAGCCGCCTTTCTAGCTCTGCTTTCTTTGCCGCGAGCCTCGCGGCAAGAACGTCATTGACGACAGTGTGGAGTTGCCACAGTTCTTCGAGAGACATGCTCTCAAACTCTTTCCCTTCCATGAATTCCCCCGACTCACAGATGGGTTGAAAGCTTGGAGTTAGTCGACGAGGACAGCAACGAGACGTGGGTTGAGTGGAAGGTTTTTTACAGCTGCTCCCGATCTAACCGACAGTGCTAAAACCGGCCTCTTGCGAGCCGGCCGGAGTTTGACCGAGATATTGGCTACCAGCGGGCGCCGGTCACGGGAGCCGCCTGGCGGCAAGCTTCGCACCGACACAAATGCGAAGGCCGCAGGCACCGCTCTGGAGCAGCTCCTGCGGCCGGTGCCGCGACGTTCCGCGCGATCGACACGGCACGGTAGGTGGTACCACGGCGGCCCGCCAGCGCGAACCGCCAGCAGCCTAGCTGAAGCTGCTCCAACGTGAGTTCAGTCGATCGACTTCTCGAGCTTCCGGGCTGCCCGGAAGTCATCCATGTGCTGCAGGTTCGGCCCGTAGGCGGACTCCTTGGTGAGCAGATGGTAGATCCGGGCCACCATGGTTTGGAGATGCTTCATTCGTCCGCGGGGCATCGCCCGGGCCTTGCAAAGGGCTCGGACCGCGTGCGCTCGGAAGTAGTCAAAAGCGTCGGACATCGGAATTCAACGTCGCGCTCAGGGATTGGTTCTTACCCTCGATTCCGGAAACACCGGTCCAAACGAGATCGCATCAGGAACGGTATAGAATCTGAACAATTAGCCCGCAGGACGTTCACAGCGGGCAACGCATGTTCTTCTTCTTCTCGAACCGGCTCGGGTGTCTCGGCTCGCTGCTGATCTCCGGCTTGATCACACTCGCGCTGCTGTTCCTGTTCGGGATGATCAGGTTCTGACGTCCAGCGCGGACAGCCGTTCGAGCTGAGCTGAAGACGTGGAACCCATTGAGCGTTCAGCGCGTTTAGACGCGAATGCGAATTGCGAGGTTCACCTGCTTCAGAGCTCATCGACCCTGATCCCCGGCGACACCGTCTGGCGACGGTGCAAGACGCGGCGCGTGGCGGTTCTGAACGATGCTGCCGCTTATTTCGCGGCCCTGCGGGACGCGCTGCTGCAGGCGCAGGATCTCGTCTACATCATCGGATGGGACATCCATAGCGAGACCAGGCTGGTCGGAGCTTCCGGACATGCGGATGACGGCTTGCCGGAACAGCTTGGCCCATTCCTGCGCGCGCTGGTTCAACGGCGTCCCGCCCTGCAAATCCACATCCTCGTCTGGGACTTCGTCTCGTTTTACGCCTCCGAAAGGGAATGGAATTCCGCGGCCAAATTCACGGCCGACACAGATGGCCGCGTTCGGTTTCATCTGGATGCCACGCTTCCGTTTGGCTCGGCCCAACACCAGAAGATCGTCTGTGTCGACGGTTCACTGGCGTTCGTCGGCGGGCTCGATCTGACCATCAGGCGCTGGGACACCAGTGACCATCGCGCCGATCACGCATTGCGCTGCGACCCCGGGGGTAAGCCTTATCCGCCGTTTCATGATGTTCAATGCATGGTCGACGGAGACGCTGCGGCGCGGCTGTTCGAGCTCGCGGAGGAGCGCTGGCGCGCGGCGGGCCAACAGGTTCATGATCGATGCGCACAGAAGAGCATCCGGTGGCCGGCGAACGTGCCGGTCGAGGCCGAGCACTTGCCGGTGGGGATCGCCAGGACCGAGGTGGTTTGTCCTGCAGGTTCGACGATCAGGGAGGTCGAACGCTCGTTGATCGCAGCGATCCGGTCCGCGACGCGCTTCGTCTACATCGAAAATCAGTTTACCAGCGCCACCAAGTTCGCACGTGAATTGGCGGAGCAGATGCGTCGCGTGCCCATGCTTCGGGTTCTCGTCGTCACGCCCAAGCTGCATTCCTCGTGGGTGGAATCCCAGGCGATGCAGAACGGTCGTGGCGCCTTCATCGACTGCTTCAGCGCGGCCGGCATCGCGGATCGTATCCGCTTCGTCTATCCGGTCTCACGCAGCGGGGACACCGAAGCTGCCGTGATGGTGCACAGCAAGCTCATGATCGTCGATGACGGGATCCTGAGAATTGGCTCGGCGAACCTGAACAACCGTTCGATGGGCGCCGACAGCGAATGTGATCTCATCTTTGAAGCCTCGTCCGACGAGCACCGGGCCTTCATCGCATCAGTCCGCCATCGCCTGATCGCCCATTTCTGCGGTGTCGACGAACAGGCCGTCGCACAAAACGAGGATCGTCTTTTTACGCTGCTGGATGAGGTGTCGGACGCCGATGGGGCGAAGACGCTGCGACAAGTCGAGTCGTCGGTCCTGACCAGCACACTGGCCACGATGGTTCAGCCGGTTGCGGATCCTGAACGGCCTCTTCATCTGGAGCGGGCGGCATCCCGCATGTGGAACACGAAGACGATCATCGGGATCGTTTCAATAGCCGTGGCGCTTCTTGGACTGGCGATGGCCTGGTCGTACACGTCCTTGAGCGATTTCGCCGATGCGGGCCGTCTTTCGACGCTCCTGTCTGCCTACGCGCAGTCGGTCTGGGGGCCGCCGTTCGCGATCGCAGCTTTTGTGGTGGGCGGGCTGGTCGTGTTTCCGGTTCTCGTGCTCATTGCGGCAACCGCTGCCGCACTCGGGCCATGGCTGGGCTTCGTCAGCGCCATGGCGGGCGTCTTGCTCAGCGCTCTCATTCTTTTTGCGATCGGACGGGTGCTCGGCCGGGAACGCCTTCAGCGTTTGCTGGGGCGGCGTGCCGCGCGCATCCAGGAACGTGTTGTCGGCAAGGGCATTCTGGCTGTCGTCGTCATCCGGATGATTCCCATCGCGCCGTTCTCGGTGGTGAACGTCGTGGCTGGTGCGAGCATCCTGCCTCTGCGCGATTTCATGGCCGGAACTCTGCTGGGCATGACGCCCGGGATTCTCACCATGGCAGTTCTGGGCGCTCAGATCGCGGATCTGGCCAGGAATGCGTCCTGGACCAACGTAGTGCTGCTCGCACTGGCGTTCCTGGGCTGGCTCGCGATCTGCGCAGGCGCGCAATTCGTCGCGACGTGGCTCGCCGGGAGGCGCTGATGGCGCCGATGCGCTTCATGACGTGGAATGTGCATGGCACGTTCAATCTCAATCCGAAGTTCGATCTGGAGGGCATCTGTTCCATCGTTCACAAATGGGCTCCCGATGTCGTCGCGCTTCAAGAGGTGGATTCGCGATCGCGATCGGATGATCCGTTTGCGAAGCTGGCGAGCGTTGTCGGCGATCACCGTGTTCACGCCAAGTCGATCGTCACAGCGGATGGCGATTACGGTCAGATGCTGCTCAGCCGCTTTCCGTTCTCCAGCGTGCCCGAGATCGTGGACGTGTCGTATCGCGAGCGCGAGCCGCGCAGAGCGATTGCCACGGATCTGCTGACGCCTGCCGGCGATGTACGTGTGGTGGCCACGCATCTCGGCCTGAGTATCCACGAGCGATATGCGCAAGCTCAGGCCCTGGTGAGCCTGGTGAAACATGGCCGGACTGTCGTCCTCGGCGATTTCAATGACTGGTTCTGGGTCAAATCGGTGCGGCGCGTGCTTGCGCAGGTCTGCCCAAACCGGACGCGGCTCCGAACTTTCCCGTCGCGCTTACCTCTCATGCGGCTTGACCGGATCTATGCAACGTCCGACAGCCGGATCCGGAAAGTCTGGACCGACGATGAGGCGAGGGCCTTTTCAGACCATTTGCCGGTGATTGCGGACATCGAGATCTCCGCCGACGGAAGATGATCTCCTCGCGGGCCTCTTATGCTCACGTCCGAGCAAGGTGGCGGAATGCCACTGTCTTGCCCGACGGGGCCACCGCCTTTAGCGCATGATGGGAAAAGTCCTTGCGGCAGAATGGCTTGGCTACTGTGCATGGGGTTGTTTCGCAAATTATGGGGCCGGCCCGCTGTGCCCCTCAGAGGGCATGCGGAACTTTTTCCTCGCCGCCGCGTTCTCTTGGCATGACTGAAGACCTTTCGTTCCGACGCAAACCCCTGACCCCCGAACAGCGCCAGGCGCGCGATGCGGCACGCCGGATCGAGGCCGAAAAGGCCATGCGCGACCATGAAGTGGCGCAAAAGGCGTTTTACGCCAACAAAGAGCGGCTGAAGGCCGAACGGCTGGCGCGGGAAGCTGCGGCGGCGAAAGGCTGATCTGGCGCGGTCCCCCGCAGTCTTCTGACGCGATCTTCCGCCCGCGCTGACGGCTAATGCCTGTTGGACATCCGCGTTGCGCTCAAGGCCAGGACGAGCGCCTGGACGGCCCCCACGAAGGGCCCGCGGGGCGATCGCGCCTCGATCGCTTCGGCTGCGATGCGACAGTCCTCGGCGACCTTGAGCAGCCCGCTTCGCGTCAGGTCCATGGTGGAGAGGGCGGCCTGCTCCAGGCAGACCCGTTCAAGCCGTCGAAACTCCCGCAGCTCTTTGTTCATGCGTCAGCTCTCGGTGTGCCCCAAGCCATGCGGCGCTGAGTCTGCTTAACGAGTGGTAAACGATCTCCAACTAGCCGAGTCGGCTGGCGCCGGGCTTGTGCGTGCCATGCACACGACCGGCCGGGGGGCACGGCAGGCTTGACGGCGTGTGGCTTCCGCCGGAAGCTTCAAATCGTCCTACACCAGCGTGAACCGCGGAGACTTTTGCACCAGCCAGTCCGACCCTCATCAGCGAAAGCGCAATGGAGCTGACCATGACCACGTTCGACAAGCGCGAGCAGGGCTTCGAGGCCAAATTCGTCCACGACAAGGAACTCATGTTCAAGGTCGCCGCCCGATCCAACAAGCTGCTCGGTCTCTGGGCCGCAAGCCGGCTCGGACTGAGCGGCGATGCCGCGGCAAGCTATGCAACAACGCTGGTGACGGACCATCTGGAAAACCAGACGATGGACGAGGTGCTGGACAAGGTGTCGGAGGATCTTGCCGGCACGGGCCTTGCGCGCGAGCAGGTCGCGGCCAAGTTTCAGGAATGCCTGCGTCAGGTCATGCAGCAGCTCGAGACCGACAGGTAAAGCGGGCGCGAGGCCTCACTCGGCGTGCTTGCGCATTCCGGAATCGCTGAGCTTGTCGACATAGGCGATGCCGATCGCCGAGAGAATGAAGGTGATGTGAATCAGCACCTGCCACATCACGCCGGTCTCGGTGAAGCCGGCGCGGTCCGAGCCGAGATTGCCGGCCTCGATGAAGGTGCGCAGCAGCGCGATCGAGGAGATGCCGATGATGGCCATGGCGAGCTTGATCTTCAGCACGCTGGCATTGACGTGGCCGAGCCATTCCGGCTCGTCGGGATGGCCCTGGAGGTCGAGCCGGGAGACGAACGTCTCGTAGCCGCCGACGATCACCATCACGAGCAGGTTGGAGATCATCACGACGTCGATCAGGGCGAGCACGCTCATCATGATCTGTTGCTCGGTGAGATCGATCGCGTGCCAGGAGAGGTGCCAGAGCTCTTTCAGGAACAGCACGATATAGACGCATTGCGCCGCGATCAGTCCGAGATAGAGCGGCAGTTGCAGCCAGCGTGAGCCGAAGATGATCATCGGCAGCAGGCCCAGGCGCGGCGAGGGCGGGCGGGGCTCGGTGCGGGTCTCAGGCTCAACCGACATTCAGGCCGCATCCTCGCAATCGAAACGATCTCGCTTTCATCTAACGCGACAAGATGGCCGGCGGAAGACGTGGCCCGCGTCTCGCCTTCGGCGGATCGCGCCATTTCGTGCTAGCGTGCCTTGCGGCCATCGTGCGACGGCCCGGATCGGGAGGCGGGGAGTGAGCAGGGGCGGCTTCGGCAGATGGGTCAGCGGGATCGCGCTCGCCGGCGCGATCACGATTGGCGCCGGCTCCGCGGAGGTCTCGGCGAGCCCGCTGACGCCGTTTCGCTACGAGGCGCAGGCGCAGCGTCATTGTCCGCACGACAAGGTGGTCTGGCTCGATTTCAGGAAAGGGGTCTACTACCGCAAGGGTCAGAAGCGGTACGGCCAGGGGTTCGACGGCAGCTTCGTCTGCCAGAACGAGGCGCGCGACAGCTTCTATCGCCGGTCCCTGCTGGGCCTGCGCTGAGGCGTCGAAAGCAGAAATTCAATCAACTAAACGGGAGCGGGGCAATCCTAAAGGGATTGCGGTGCAGCATCGCGGTGCAGGTGTGGTTAGAAAACGGAAAAGCGCTGGCGGTGTTCAGGCGAAGGCCAGTGCCACGAGGCTCGAGCAGAGCAGGACCAAGCCGCCGGCGGTCAATGCCAGGAAGCCGTCAGATACCAGGTCATGGTTGCGCATGGGACACCTGCCGCTCTCGTCTTCGTTGCTCGGTCGGATCGATCAAATTCGCCGAACGCGCCGTCTTGAAAGAGGTGTTGCTTGCCGTTCGCGCGAGTGCCTCAGGCCCTCGTGCGGTAACCCTCAAACGCATGGGCCAGGAAGATCCCCGCGCTTACCAGACCCATCAGTGCCGAAACCGTCTCGATCATCGTTAAATTCCAAATCCTGCCCTTGCATCCGAGAAAACGCGTGCGGCCTTGCACAGTCAAAAGAATTTCGGTGAGGGGCGCGACAATGGGGGTGGAGTGAGGATTTGGCGCAACAGAATGTCCGGCCATGGCACAGCGCAGGTGCCATCGCTCCGTAGAACAACGGAAAAATGCGAACGTCCCGTTTACCATCCCGGCGGGATCGCTGCGGGCTCCCCATTTCCGCCGTGTTCGGGTTGCGTTATCGTTACTGCTTCCGACGCGGTGGTGGGCCGCTTCGGATTGAAGGACCGGACAGCGCTCCCCGTAGCCATAGCGGGTTAGGTATGCTTCCGGCGAAGTGGTATTTGGGGCGCATGGGGATCCGACGGTCAGATTCGGTTTTGCGGGCCGCGCGCGGTGTTGCGGCGGTCGCGACCTGCCTTGCGCTTGCCAATTGCGCCTCCTCCAACAAATTCGCCAGCCGCGTTGACCCGAAGTACGGCGTGTCCTCGAGCCCCCGGGTCGTGGCTTTGGGTGATCCGGTCCCGAAGGGCGGTGGCACCTACCGCGTCGGCAAGCCCTATGTGGTGGCCGGCCGGACCTACGTGCCCGAGGAGGACGTCAACTACCGTGCCGAGGGCATGGCGTCCTGGTACGGCGATGACTTCCATGGCCGCCTGACCGCCAATGGCGAAGTGTTCGACATGACCTCGCTGACCGCGGCGCATCCGACCCTGCCGATGCCGTCCTATGCGCGGGTGACCAATGTGTCGAACGGCAAGTCGCTGATCGTCCGGGTCAATGACCGCGGTCCCTATCATGGCAACCGCCTCATCGATGTCTCGAACAAGGC
Organism: Bradyrhizobium sp. SHOUNA76; assembly: GCF_023006445.1. Taxonomy (NCBI): domain Bacteria; kingdom Pseudomonadati; phylum Pseudomonadota; class Alphaproteobacteria; order Hyphomicrobiales; family Nitrobacteraceae; genus Bradyrhizobium; species Bradyrhizobium sp. SHOUNA76. Next base: position 206 of record NZ_JALBHA010000071.1, on the reverse strand, counting down.
CGCCGAACTCCTTGAGTTCAAAGGCAATGGCGTCGCCAAGGTCCGCGTCGAGTATGTCGGCCGGGCGCCGCTTGAAGGCTCCGACGACCGCCAGCTTCTGGCAACCCTGCGCACCGGTGTTCCGGCGCCATCGCCCTCGATGGTCCGGGTCGCCTCCGCAAGGCCCTTCGTGCCGGAATTGCCCGGATCGAGCCGCGGCGCCATTC
>NZ_JALBHA010000719.1:0-2381 GCF_023006445.1 Bradyrhizobium sp. SHOUNA76 | reverse complement strand
AGCGCCGTGCCGTAGTTCCGCTCACGCAGGAGCTTGCCCAGGGCGAGCTGGCGGCCCACGGCGAGGCGGCCGCGCGGCAGGTCCCAGACGATGCCAGCGCGCACGCCGGGCATGTAATCGACCAGCGGGGCGCAGAGGGATGTGGTCAGCAGATCGACCGGGCGATTGGGCCAGCGCGCCTTCAGGACCCGCACCACGGTGTGGTTCCGGACGAAATCGCCGATCCACATGTAGGGAATGATCAGGATCGGGCGCGTGTCGTCCCGATCTGCATCTTCACTAAATTGCGAATCTTGATTCATTCGTTAATAGGGCCGAAGGCGAGCTGATGTGGCGCTTCGGTTAGCCGCTCCGGGCCGGGACGTAAAGCAGGCAGTGCGCGAGTCCAAAACGCCTGCCCAAAATGCTTACACTTTGGCGGATGATGCGCTACGGCAGGGTCGGACCTTAAGAAAATCGGGCAGGTAGGTGGAATGTTGCTGGTGACCGGCGGGGCCGGTTTTATCGGATCGAATGTCGTGGCCGCGCTGAATGACGCCGGTCGCAGCGACGTCGTGGTGTGCGACCTGCTCGGCAATGACGGCAAGTGGCGCAACCTCGCCAAGCGCCAGCTTGTGGATATCGTTCCGCCGGCCGAACTGCTCGACTGGCTGACGGGCCGCAAGTTAGATGCCGTGATCCATCTCGGGGCGATCTCCGCGACCACCGCGACCGACGGCGACCACGTGTTCGAGACCAATTTCCGCATGTCGATGCGCCTGCTGGACTGGTGCACGGCGGGCGCCGTGCCGCTCATCTATGCCTCTTCGGCAGCGACCTATGGCGACGGCGAGGCCGGCTTTGGCGACGATGCCTCGCTGCCGGCACTGAAAAAGCTGCGGCCGATGAATCTCTATGGCTGGAGCAAGCACATGTTCGATCTCGCGGTCGCCGGGCGCGCAGCGAACGGCGATCCGCTGCCGCCGCAATGCGTGGGCTTGAAATTCTTCAACGTGTTCGGCCCTAACGAATACCACAAGGGCTCGATGATGAGCGTGCTGGCGCGCCGCTTCGACGACGTCAAAGCGGGGCGCGTCGTGCAGCTGTTCAAGTCGCATCGCGAGGGCATCGCCGACGGCGACCAGCGCCGCGACTTCATCTATGTCGACGACGTCGTGCGCGTCATCATGTGGCTGCTGGCAACGCCCTCCGTCTCCGGGCTCTTCAATGTCGGCACCGGCAAGGCGCGCAGCTTCAAGGACCTGATGCTCGCGGCTTATGCCGCGCTCGGCACCAGGCCCAACATCGAATACATCGACATGCCCGAGAACATCCGCGGCGCGTATCAGTACTTCACCCAGAGCGAGGTCGATCGCCTCGGCCGCGCCGGCTATAACGGCGGCTTCACGACGCTCGAGGACGCGGTAAAAGCCTATGTCGGAGACTATCTCGACCGGCCCGACCGTTTCCGCTGAGGCTTTTTGATCATGCCGACGCCCATTCTCGATTTCGACGCCCTCGCGCAGGCCATCTCGGGCCGCACGGTGCTCTGCATCGGCGACATCATGCTGGACGAGTTCGTCTATGGCGAGGTGTCGCGGATCTCGCCGGAAGCGCCGACGCCTGTCATCGCTGCACAGCGCAGCGAGATCCATATCGGCGGTGCCGGCAATGTCGCGCGCAACGTCGCGTCTCTCGGCGCGCGCTGCATCTTCGTCGGCCTCGTCGGCGAGGACGATGCCGGCGCACGGCTCAAGGCGGCGCTGGATGAGATCGCCGGCATCGAGAACGTGCTGGTGCGCGACCCGTCGCGGCCGACCACGCGAAAAGTCCGCTTTGTCTCCGAACATTTTTCCACGCACATGCTGCGCGCGGATTGGGAGCAGGCGCTGCCTGCCTCCGATGGGATCGAGACCAGGCTGATCGAGGCGATCCTGCCGCAGATCGCGCGCGCCGATATCGTGCTGCTTTCGGACTACGCCAAGGGCGTGCTGACGGCGCGCGTCATCCGCCACACCATCGACGCCGCGCGAAAACTCGGCAAGCCCGTGATCGTCGATCCCAAGAGCCTGAACTGGGCGATCTATCGCGGCGCCACGCTGCTCACGCCCAACCGCAAGGAATTTGCGGAAGCGACGCGCAGCCGCGCCGACACGCTACAGAGCATTGTCGATGCCAGCGAGGATGTGATGCGGCTCGCCGATTGCAAGGCGATCCTGGTCACCCAAGGCGAGCACGGCATGACGCTGGTGCCACGGGGCGGCGAGGCCGTTCACGTTCCGGCTTTTCCGGTGAAAGTGCGCGATGTCTCCGGCGCCGGGGACACCGTCGCCGCCGCGCTCGCGGTATCGCTTGCGACCGGCGCGGACTGGGATACGGCCCTGCGCATGGCCAACGCGGCG
>NZ_JALBHA010000718.1:0-2383 GCF_023006445.1 Bradyrhizobium sp. SHOUNA76 | reverse complement strand
CCCATGGTTGCGGCATTCTGGGTCCCGGCTCTGCGCTCCGCTTCGCGGCGCTTGTCCGGGACACGGGAGCGGTTAGGCGTAACTCCGCATCGCGTCGGCGTGGCCGCTGGCCTCGACCTCGGTGCGGGGGCGCAGCCGCGTCAGCGCCAGCATCATGCCGACGCCATAGGCCAGCGACACGATCGAGGAGCCACCATAGGAGATGAAAGGCAGCGTCATGCCCTTGGCGGGGATCAGCTGAAGATTCACCGACATGTTGATTGCAGCCTGGACGCCGAACAGGATGGCGAGCCCTGAAGCCGCGAAGCGCGAGAACATGTCCTCATTGGCATAGGCGCGCGACAGCGTGCGGATGACGACGAAGGCAAACAGCGTCAGCATCGCAAGACACAGGATGATGCCGAACTCCTCGGCTGCGACCGCGAACACGAAGTCGGTGTGACTGTCCGGCAGGCTGCGCTTGGCGATGCCCTCGCCCGGCCCAAGCCCGAACCATCCGCCATTGTAGAAGGCCTCCATGGCGGTATCGACCTGGAAGGTGTCGCCCGAGGCAGGGTTCATGAAGCGCTTGATGCGGCCTGCGACATGCGGGACGAACAGATATGCGCTGAACAGCCCGGCCGCACCGAGGCCCGCCAGGCCAAACACCCAGATCATGCGCATGCCCGCGATGAAGAACAGCGAGCCCCACACCATCAGGATCAGCATGGTCTGGCCGAAGTCCGGCTCCATTACCAGCAGCGAGACCAGCATCAAGAGCAGCACCAGCGCCATCGAGGTCGCAGGCATCTCCGGCCGCTTGGTCGATTCCGCGAACAGCCAGGCGGCGATGACGACGAACGACGGCTTTGCGATCTCGGAGGCCTGGATGTTGACGCCGAGCAGCGTGATCCAGCGCCGCGAGCCCTTCACTTCGGGGCCGATCGCAAGCGTCAGCACGATCAGGATGATGCTGGCCGCGAAGATGATCAGGGCCGAGCGGCGGATCGCGCGCGGCGACAGGAACGACACCCCGAGCAGCACCAGGCAGGACGGGAGCAGGAACAGCACATGGCGGCTGAAGAAATGGAATGGATCGAGCCCGATGCGGGTCGCAACCGGCGGGCTCGCCGCCAGCGACAGGATCACGCCGGTCAGCATCAGCGCCAAAATGGCGCCCATCAGCGGCTTGTCGACGGTCCACCACCACTCGGAAAAGGGGGTGCGTTCTTCACGGGAGAGCATGGGCGGCCGCTTTCGGACAGAGGTCGGTCCATTGGTCGCCGAGGTTGGTTACCGGGGGGTTAAGGGGATCGATGAACTTGTAGAGAGTCTCTTGCCCCGGACGCAGCGCTGCGCCCTTGCGGTGCGCTGCAGAGCCGGGGCCCATTGCCGCTCCTGGGTCCCGGCTCTGCGGAGCGTCACTTCGTGCCGCACCGCGTCCGGGACACGAGACCTTGCGGAACTGCCCTATTCGTAATTGATCGTGACATCCCCAACGCGCTGGTCGCGTTTGTAAATTTGGACTGTCCCGGAAATGGACCCGATCCTGACGGCATGCTCGCTAATCCAAGCAACGCTGACATCCTGATGCTCGCGCACGCTGAGAAAGGTCGGCGTGCTCTCGGGCGAGAATGTCCGGCCGCGCGCCACGATACTGGCTTGCGTGCTGTCGGGCACCGTCGCGCCGCACGACTTCCAGACCACGACGACCAACTGGCTACCGCTTGGCGAGGCGAATGCGCGCTGGCGAACGACGCGGCATGCGCCGAATCCGCTCATGAGATTGTCGATGACGACAACGAAGACAAAGCCCGCGACGACCGGGACGGCAAGAGCAGCGACGGCAATTCCGATCCAGCGTTGCCGCGCCATCCTCACACCACCGGCTTCACACCCGGCAGCGCCTGCACAAGCTCGCGGAACTTGGTGCCGCGGATCTCGAAGTTGCGGTACTGGTCGAAGGAGGCGCAGGCCGGCGACAGCAGCACGACGGCGTCCTGCAAGCCCGACACCTCCGCATCGCGCGCGGCGTTCGCGACGGCGACGTCGAGCGTCTGGCTGATCTCGTGGGCGACCTCCGTGCCCAACGTGCCGGAAAACTCCGGCGCGGCCTCGCCGATCAGATAGGCTTTGCGGATGCGCGGGAAGAAGCCGGTCAGGCTGGTGATGCCGCCCGCCTTCGGCTTGCCGCCGGCGATCCAGAAGATGTCGGCGAAGGACGACAGCGCGTGCGCGGTGGCATCCGCATTGGTCCCCTTGGAGTCGTTGACGAAGAGCACGTTGGCGCGGCGGCCGACCTGCTCCATGCGGTGTGCCAGTCCCGGAAAGCTGCGCAGGCCGTCCTGCAACACGTCCTGGCTGATGCCCATCGCGAGCGCGGCGGCAGCCGCACAGGCCGCGT
>NZ_JALBHA010000717.1:0-2394 GCF_023006445.1 Bradyrhizobium sp. SHOUNA76 | reverse complement strand
AGCCGCACCGCAGGTATTCGAGCGGTTGCGCAACGCAATCATCGCCCTCGAACTGCCGCCCGGCGCCCCGCTGTCGCGCGCCGAGCTTGCTGGCCAGTTCGGCGTCAGCTCGACCCCGGTGCGCGATGCGCTGATGCGGCTCGAGGAAGAAGGCCTGGTCGACGTGTTTCCGCAGCATGCCACCGTGGTCAGCCGGATCGACGTCGATCGCGCGCAACAGGCGCATTTCCTGCGTCAGGCGCTGGAGCTGGAGATCGTCCGCCTGCTCGCAACCGGTCCCGAGGCGTCCCTGATCGTTCGCCTGGATCACACCATTGCATTGCAACAGCAATTCGCCAGGGCTGGCGACTTCGAGGCCTTCATGGCCGCCGACAACGATTTTCACGCCCAGCTCTACGTAGCTGCGGGCAAGCAGGATCTGTGGGCGCTGGTGCGCAGCCGCAGCGGACACAGCGACCGGCTGCGCCGGCTGCACCTGCCCTCCCCCGGCAAGGCCCAGAACATCGTGCGCCACCATAAGCTGATCACGCGCGCGATCGAGGCCGCAGACGCCGACGCTGCGCAACAGCACCTGCGCCAGCATCTGTCAGGCACGTTGAGCGAGCTCGACCGGATCCGGAGCAACTATCCGGAATATCTGACGGATTAGGCGCCCGGCGGGCAAACCCTATGCACGCAAGTGTGCATAAGCATGGCTCCCGGATTTCGGCTTAGGCGAGCATTCACCGGACATTCGCGAAGTGCTTGCAGGCTGGACGGAATCCGCGCAACAATTTCATCGTTGATGGATTTGGTTTGCGGCCGGTGGAACCTCCATCCGGCCCGGAGGAATTCAGACGTGGCCAACATCCTGATCGTGGATGACGACCCGGCCGTTCAAATCACGATCCGGCTGCTCCTGGAGAGGGCCGGTCATCACGTCACCGTCGCCGGCGATGGCCGCAAGGGACTTGCGCTGTTCGAGGCGGGCCGGTTCGATCTGCTGTTTCTCGACCTCTTCATGCCTGGCATGGATGGGCTGGAGACGATGCGTCACATCCGGGCGCTGGTTCCGGCCATTCCGATCATCGTCATTTCCGGCCGCTCGATCACGCCGGACACCTATGCAGAGCCGGATTTCCTGAAGATGGCGACCAAGCTCGGCGCCGTGGCAAGCCTGCAAAAGCCGTTCAGACCCGGGGCATTGCTCGCCGCGGTCGACGGCTGCCTGAAGGCGGGCGAGCCGGAGGGGTCCGATGTCAGCTCCGGCCACCGATAACGAGGGCTCCGCTGCTTCAGGCCAGATCGGCCGCGATCGTCCGGGAAGTCCTGCGAGCATCCCCCTGAGTCTCGCTACGCGGCTGGCCATCGCAATGATCTTGCTGGTGGCGGTCACCGTGGCCGCGGTCGGTTGGCTGGGCTTTCGCAACACCACGCAAGCGGTCATTCCGCGCGTGCTGGAGCGGGTCGAGGCCCAGTCGCGCCTGCTGGCAACCAACCTCGAAACCTACGTCGCCGGCGTGCGCGGCGATCTGATCGGCTATCGCGCCGCCGCTGCCATCAACGGCCTGATCCGCGCTCACGTCGGGGGCGGGATCGACCCTTCTGACGGTGTCTCGGAGCAAACCTGGCGCGAGCGTATAGCCACGCGGCTCGCGGCCGAGATCGAGGCCAAGCCCATCTACGCGCAATTCCGGATCATCGGCATCGACGACGACCAACGCGAACTGGTTCGCGTCGACCGCTCCGGCCCGGATGGAGCGGCAAGAATCGTCCCCGGCAACGAATTGGAACGCAAGGGCGAACGAACCTACTTTCAGGACACGATACGGCTGACGCCGGGCGAGATTTACGTTTCGCCCATCGATCTCGCGACCCGCAAGGGCGGCACCACGGACTCCCACGTTCCGACGCTGCGGGTCGCGACGCCACTGTTCACGCCGGATGGCAAGCCGTTCGGTATCATCATCGCCAATATCGACATGCGTCCGGCCCTCGACCACGTCCGCGCGACGGCGAACTCGGGGGGAGAGATTTACGTCGTGAATTCGCGCGGCGACTATCTCGTTCATCCCGATCACGCGCTCGAATTCGGTTCATTGCGGGGCCACCCCACCAACTGGCGCGATGATTTTCCATTCTTCTCAGCCTTGGTCGGCACCTCGGACGTATCCACGCGGCTCATGACCGACGGGTCGGGCCGGCCGAGCGGCGCGGCGATCGCGCCGGCATTGCTGGCAGGAAAGGAATGGATCGCGATCATCGTGACCATTCCCCCGTCCGTCTTCGGCCGTGTGCCGGCCGCCATTCAACAGACGTCCTTGCTGGTCGGCGTGCTTGCCGTCCTCGCCGCGGCTTCACTCGCGGTGCTGCTTGCGCGCTCATTGACTCGCCCGATCGGCCGCCTGACCGCGG
>NZ_JALBHA010000716.1:0-2402 GCF_023006445.1 Bradyrhizobium sp. SHOUNA76 | reverse complement strand
GCCTCGGCGCGCCGGCGCAGCAGCGCGCGGCTCGGCCAGTCCGGATTGGCCTCGAGGAAGGCCGCGTAGCGCTTGAAATTCGCAGTGCTCTCGGAATGGCGCAGCATGAACCAGTCCGCGAGCTTCCGTCCGGCGGGGTCGGCGATGCGGTCGCGCGCCGCGCTGGCGTCGTCGGTTTTGCCCTTGCGCGCGAGATCGATTGCGTCCTTCAGGGCGGCGAGGTCGCCGGTCAGCGGCGGGGCTGCGGGCTTGTCAGACGTCGCGTCGTCGCTCTTCTTCGACTTGCGCTTGGCGTCGGCGTGCTTGCCATGCCGCGATTTTCCGGTCGCGGCATGACGCTGCTTGCCGGCTTTCGCCTCATGCGTCTTCTTCGGCGCGGACGATTTGTGACTGCTCTTGGCCGCGAGCTCGGTGGGAAGAAGGGCCATTGCGGCCACGGCAACGACACACGCGAGCGAGCGTAGGCACTGGTTCATTCCATGGTCCCCCTGCGAAACCACCACAAACCAAGGTCCGCGACGACATGCGGCTTGAGAATCAAAGCACCGACACGATGCATCAGCATCGTGTCGCATCCTCACGCTGTCGCAACAATGCGGCAAAATACGGATGGGGCAAGGGAACTTCCGCAAAGGAGAAGGGGCGGGCCCTTTAGCTTTTGTTAACGATGTGGGCTCGCACGACGGTTGTGCCCGGCTTTGAGCGTCACGGGGGCCGATTGCGCGTGTTCCCGTCGCCAAATCGGTGTATGAGTTCCCTCAATCCATCCTTTCAGCCTTTGCCCCCGCGCCTATGCCGATTTTCAACCAGTCGATCCGGCGCAAGATCGTCGGTATCGCCCTCGGATTGATCGTCCTGATGCTGGTCACCTCGATCCTGTCGATGGTGATGTCGAGCCAGGTCGGCGTCCTCCTTGACGAACTGACCAACCGCTACATCCCGGCCTATAGCCATCTGGCCCGCGCCAACATCCGTTCGCTGGAGCGGGGGCTGGCGCTGCGGCGGATGGTCATGACCAAGATGGAGGCTCCGTCGGACGAGGAGGCCTATACGGCACGCCTGCGCGAGTTCGAGCAATCGGACCGCAAGATCGAAGAGGAGGCTGAGGCCGCGCGCAAGCTCATCAACGCGATCATCGACGATTCCAGGACGCCCTCCGACAATGCCGCGCTGGCGCGGATCGATATCCGGATCGAGACGGCCGTCACCGAGCTGCGCCGCGATCTGAACGAGGACCACGGCAGGCTGGCCAAGCAGGTCGACGCCAAACAGATGGTGGAGGCTCGCGGCACGCTGGAGCACATCGACGTGTTGCGCGACCAGTTCAACCGGAAGATCGACGCGATCCGCGCCGACATGCTGACGCAGGTCTTCGCCTCGACATCGCAGGTGATCAGCCGCCAGCACCAGGCAATCGTCATTTCGGGTGTCGTGACATTGCTTGCCGCGATCGTCGGATTTGCCTTTGCGCTCCTGGTGTCCAGCGGCATCACGCGTCCGGTGCGGCTGCTGCTCGCCGGCACCCGCGAGGTCGAGGCGGGACACTTCGACAGGACCATCACCGTCTCCACGAAGGACGAGATCGGCGAGCTCGCCGCGGCCTTCAACCGCATGACGGAGCAGCTCAGGCACAACGAGCGCATCCGCGAGACTTTCGGCCGCTACATCGATCCCAAGGTGGTGCAGGGGCTGATCGACCGGCCGGAGGTCGCGATCGACGGCGAGCGCCGGGTCATGACCATCATGTTCTGCGACATGAGCGGCTTCACCGCGATGAGCGAGGGCATGACCCCGCGCGGCCTCGTCAGGGTGATGAACCACTATTTCACGGTCATGTCCGGCCCGATCAGGGGCAATCGCGGCATCATCGACAAGTATATCGGCGATGCCATCATGTCCTATTGGGGCCCGCCCTTCATCGAGGAGGACGAGCAGGCGCTGCTCGCGGGCCTTGCCGCCATCGAGATGACCGACCAGGTGCCGGCGCTCCAGATGCAGCTGCCTGACCTGCTCGGTATCCGCGCCATGCCCGCGCCGTGCGATTTGCGGATCGGCATCGCCACCGGCGAGGTCCTGACCGGCAGCATCGGCTCCGAATTGATGATGAGCTTTACGGTGATGGGCGATGCCGTCAACCTGGCCTCGCGGCTGGAGGCCGTCAACAAGGCCTACGGCACCCGCATCCTGATCTCGCAGGCAACCGCTGACGCGATTGGATCACGGCTCGAACTACGCGAGATCGATCGTTTGGCCGTGGCCGGCCAGAGCGCACCGCAGGCGATCTTCGAGGTGATGGCGAGGGCAGGCGCTCTCACCGGCGCACAGGGCAGCTTGCGCACGCACTATGCCGAAGCGCTCGCCGCCTATCGCGCCCGGCGGTTCGATGAGGCACGCGCTGCCTT
>NZ_JALBHA010000715.1:0-2410 GCF_023006445.1 Bradyrhizobium sp. SHOUNA76 | reverse complement strand
CTGGCGCGGCTGCTGCTCGGCGCGGTGACGGAGGCCGCGGTCGCCTGCGCCGGACGCACGGATATCGCAAGGGCGGGCGCGGAATATGCCCGTGCGTTCAAGTCGCTGGTCGAGGCGCTGCGCGTGCGGGAATGATTGTGCTAAGTGACGAAACGGAAACGTCCACAGCAACAAGAAGACTAGCAACAGATGACCGCAAATTCTTCCCTCGAACCAAGCGATCCCGAATTCGACTACATCATCGTCGGCGCAGGCTCCGCCGGCTGTGTCCTCGCTAACCGGCTTTCCGCGAACGGCAAGCACAGCGTCCTGCTGCTCGAGGCCGGCCCAAAGGATTCCAACATCTGGATCCACGTCCCGCTCGGCTACGGCAAGCTGTTCAAGGAGAAGACCGTCAACTGGATGTACCAGACCGAGCCGGAGCCCGAGCTGAAGGGCCGCCAGGTTTTTCAGCCGCGCGGCAAGACGCTGGGCGGATCGAGCTCGATCAACGGCCTGCTCTATGTCCGCGGCCAGCACGAGGACTATGACCGCTGGCGCCAGCTCGGCAACACCGGCTGGGGCTATGACGACGTGCTGCCCTATTTCAAGAAGGCCGAGAACCAGTCGCGGGGGGCCGATCAGTATCATGGCAGCGGCGGTCCGCTGCCGGTGTCCAACATGGTCGTGACCGATCCGCTGTCAAAGGCCTTCATCGACGCCGCGGTCGAGACCGGTCTGCCCTACAACCCCGATTTCAACGGTGCCACGCAAGAAGGCGTCGGCCTGTTCCAGACCACGACGCGCAACGGCCGCCGCGCTTCGACCTCGGTGGCCTATCTCGGCCCGGCAAAGTCCCGCGGCAACCTCAAGATCGAAACTGGAGCGCTCGGCCAGCGCGTGCTGTTCGAGGGCCGCCGCGCCGTCGGCGTCGAATATCGGCAAGGCGCGCAAACCCGCCGCGCCCGGGCCCGCAAGGAGATCGTGCTGTCGAGCGGAGCCTACAACTCGCCGCAGCTGCTGCAGCTCTCCGGCGTCGGTCCCGCCGATCTCCTGCGCAAGCATGGCATCGATGTCGTGCTGGACGCGCCGGGCGTCGGTCACGACCTCCAGGACCACATGCAGGTCCGCATCGTGATGCGCTGCTCGCAGAAGATCACGCTGAACGACACCGTCAATCATCCGCTCCGTCGTACCATGGCCGGCGCGCGCTATGCGCTGTTCCGTAAGGGTTGGCTGACCATCGCGGCCGGCACCGCGGGCGCGTTCTTCAAGACCAGCCCGCGGCTGGCCTCGCCTGACATCCAGGTGCATTTCCTCCCGTTCTCGACCGACAAGATGGGCGAGAAGTTGCACGACTTTTCCGGCTTCACTGCGTCGGTCTGTCAGCTCCGTCCCGAAAGCCGCGGAACCTTGCGCATCAAGAGCGCCGATCCGAGCGTGCCGCCGGAAATCCGCATCAATTACATGTCGACCGAGACCGACCGCACCACCAACGTCGAGGGCCTGAAGATCCTGCGCCAGATCCTGAATGCGCCGGCGATGAAGCCCTTTGTGGTCAGCGAGTACGACCCCGGCGCGAAGGTATCCACGGATGCCGAGCTGCTGGATTATTGCCGCGAGCGCGGCAGCACCATCTACCATCCGACCTCGACCTGTCGTATGGGCAATGATGCGCTCGCCGTGGTTGACCAGCGGCTGAAGGTGAGGGGCCTTGAAGGCCTTCGCGTCGTCGACGGCTCGGTCATGCCGGACCTCGTGTCCGGGAACACCAACGCGCCGATCATCATGATCGCCGAAAAGGCTTCCGACATGATATTGGAGGATGCGCGGTAATCTCGCGCAGTGAAAGGACGACAGCTTGGCTATTCGACTTCGGATCGGCACACGCAAGAGCGCGATGGCGCTGGCACAGACGGAAGAGATCGCGCGCCGCCTGACCGCCGCTGTGCCCGGTCTCGACGTCGAGATCGTCAAGTTCGACACCACGGGCGACCTCGACCAGACCAGCAAGCTGTTGCCCCATGGCGGCAAGGGCGGCGCCTTCGTGGCGCAGATCCGCGCTGCCGTGCTGTCGGGCGAATTGCAGGCGGCGATGCACTCGCTGAAGGACATGCCGGGCAACGAGGACACGCCGGGCCTCGTCATCGGCGCCACGCTGTCGCGCGATCCTCCTGGTGATGCCCTGGTGCTGCGCGACGGCGTGACATGGGAAGCGCTGCGTCGGTCAGGTGGCAAGGGGTTCAAGATCGGCACCAATGCCGTGCGTCGCGCGGCCTATGCGCGCAGACTGTTTCCCGACGTCGAGGTGATCCATTTTCGCGGCGCGGCCGATACGCGCGTGCGAAAACTCGACAATGGCGAGATGCAGCGCCTGCCGGATGGCGGCGCCGTGGGCCCGGCCGACGCGCTGATCATGGCGCGCTCGGGC
>NZ_JALBHA010000714.1:0-2442 GCF_023006445.1 Bradyrhizobium sp. SHOUNA76 | reverse complement strand
ATTGCACGAGGTTGGCGGCGGCGGCCGCGGCGCCGACGAAGGGCGGATAGACCGGCGCGAACCAGTTGGCCTCGACGCGGGCATGCAGCGAATGCCAGACGAAATAGGCGACGATGGTCCAGAACATCGTCTCGATCAGCACGCGCGAGGCCAGCGCGCCGGCCCTGCGCCAGGTCAGCGCGTGCAGGCCCATCGCGCCGAGGATGAAGACGAGCGGGGTCGCGAACGCGATCTGGGTCGGGATCAGCTCGGCGATGAAGACCGGACGAAAGTCCTCGATCTTGGCGCGGCCGAGCTGCTTTGTGAACGAGACCCATTGATGGTCCGCATTCCAGAGGATCACCGGAGCGAACAGCGCGAGCGCAACGAGGCCGCCGAGATAGGGCCAGGGTGAGAGAAACCAGTGCCTGAGTTTCGGCACGGAAGCGAGCCAGATCAGGATCGCCAGCCCGAAGAACATCGCCGTGTATTTCGACAGCAGCGCCGCGCCGACGGCGGCGCCGACCGCGAGCCACCAGGCGCCGCGCCCGGTCTCCAGCACCTTGGCGAGGAAGAACAGCACGAAGCTGGATGCGACCAGAAGAGGCGCATCAGGCGTCACGATCAGCGTGCCGACGGAAGCCATCATGGTCACGTTGAGCAGGATGGCGCTGGTGGCGGCCACGCGCGCACCGCCGAACAGGATCGCGGCAGAGCGATAGACCGCATAGCTCATCGGCAGCGCCAGCAGGATCGAGACCAGGCGGACGCCGAGCTCGGTATCGCCGGCGATCAGGGTGCCGGCGCGGATCACATAGGCGACCATCGGCGGGTGGTCGTAATAGCCGCCCGCCAGGTTCTTCGACCACATCCAGTAATAGGCTTCGTCGAACGTGATCGGCGTGAACGCGGCCGCGACGAGCCGCAGGGCCACCAGCGCGAGAATCAGCAGCGCGGTGTTGCGGACGATCCGCGCGTCAGCCCCGCCCATCGCGGATTACTTCTTGCGCCAGACGAACAGGCCTGACATCGCGTAGTTCCACACTACGCCCATCAGCGCACCGGCCATGCCGGCCAGCCACCAGATCGGCTCCTGGTCGTACACCGAGAAGGCAACGCCGACATTGGCGAGCAGGCCGACGCTGCACACGATGTAGAAGGCGATCAGGCCGCGCAGCAGCGCAAAACCCTTCAGTCGCTGGTCGCGATAGGTGAGGAAGTTGTTGAGGACGAAATTGCTGGTCATGGCGACGATGGCACCCGCGGCCTGCGCCTCCGCGAACGGCGCCTTGAACAGCTGAAGCCCTATGAACAGCGTGGTCAGGTGCACCACGAGGCCGATGCCGCCGACCATCGCGAACAGGATGAAGCGCAGCGAGACGATGTCGTTGCTCAGCTTGGCGAGCACGAGACCGAGGAAATCGAGCGCAACCATGGAATCGAGCTTGCTCTCACCATGCTGGCGGGCGCCGAAAGTGTAGGGAATCTCGACGGCCCGCAGTGTGCCGTGCGCGGTCGCGACGACGTCGAGCAGGATCTTGAAGCCATGCACGGACAGCTTTGGCGCGAGCTCTTCGAAGCGATCGCGGCGCATCATGAAGAAGCCGCTCATGGGATCGGCGATCTCGACCCGCAGCATCTTCCTTGCGAACTCGGTTGCGAGCGCGCTGGCGCCGGCGCGCTGCTTGTTGAAGCCCTCGCTCTTGTAGCCCTCGATGTAGCGGCTGCCGACGACGAGGTCGGCCTGATCGCTTGCGAGCAGCAACAGCATCTTCGGCAGCTGCGCTTCGTCGTGCTGGAGATCGGCGTCGATCACCGCGACAAACGGCGCACTCGAGGCCAGGATGCCTTCGATACAGGCGCCCGACAGGCCGCGACGGCCGATGCGGCGGACACAACGCACGCGGCTGTCCTGCTGTGCCAGCGCGCGCACGACGTCCCAGGTGCCGTCGGGCGAATTGTCGTCGACGAACACGACTTCCCAGGCGACGTTGGCAAGCGTTGCTTCCAGCCGCCTGTACAATACCGTGACATTGTCGCGCTCGTTGAAGGTCGGGACGATGACCGACAGTTCCGGCCCCTCTTGAGCCTGCGGCGGATTGTCGGAGCCCGGTCTGATCGCTTCATTCATGACGGCAGCGTATATCCGCCGCGTCTTACGCTGCCAAGTTCTTGCGCTGCCAAGCCGGGGGGTCTGTGGGAAATGCCCCAAAAGGGGTCTTAAAATGCCAACGACCCCGGAACGGCGGGCCGCGCGTACATCCGGCGCAAGCCCAAGCTATTCCAAGGTCGTCCCAGCGCCGGAGTTTTCGCTCAACGTCGCCGTTAGAGGCTAGATAAGAACGACGAGATCGCTCCGCAAGGGGCGAAAACCACGATTTTCTGGCCTATTGGTTGGGCACTTCCCGGATTATCGGGCCGCGCGGCGCGGGCGCGGCGGGAGCTGCGGGGGCCGCAGCCGGG
>NZ_JALBHA010000713.1:0-2459 GCF_023006445.1 Bradyrhizobium sp. SHOUNA76 | reverse complement strand
CCAGCAGGCGCAGCCGGTCGTTGCCCGCGATGCCGCGATTGCCGCGAGCCCGCGTGTGAAGATCGACACGCCGCGGCTTGCCGGCAGCATCTCGCTGAAGGGCGGCCGCATCGACGACATCGCGTTGGTGCAGTACCGCGAGACGGTCGACCCGAAGTCGCCGCCGATCATCCTCTATTCGCCCTCGGGCACCGCAGAACCCTATTACGCTGAGTTCGGCTGGGTCGCGGCGACGGGCGTGACGGCGAAGATGCCTGATGCCCAGACCGTCTGGCAGCAGGACGGCAGCGGCAGCCTGACGCCGACGACGCCGGCGGTGCTGAAGTGGGACAATGGCGATGGCCTTACGTTCCGCCGCACCATCTCCGTCGACGAGCATTATCTCTTCACTGTCAAGGACGAGGTGAGCAATGTCGGCAATGCGCCCGTCACGCTCTATCCGTTCGCGCTGATCTCGCGCCACGGCGCGCCCCAGGTCTCCGGCTACTACATTCTGCATGAAGGCCTGATCGGCTATCTCGGCGATCAAGGCCTGCAGGAATACGCCTACAAGAAGGTCGACGAATCCAAGCAGGTGAACTTCAACAACGTCACCAACGCGTGGCTCGGTATCACCGACAAGTACTGGGCCTCGGCACTGCTGCCTGACACCGGTGCGCGGCTGCAGGCGAGGTTCTCGTCCAACCCGAGCGGCAACGTCCACACCTATCAGACCGACTATCTGCTCGATCCCATCACCGTGCCGATCGGCGGCACCGCGACCACGAACGCGCGGCTGTTCGCCGGCGCCAAGGAAGCCGGCGTCGTCGGCATCAACTTCCCGCTCGCGGGCCACGGCGGCTACAACAAGGAGCTCGGCCTCAACCATTTCGATCTCTTGATCGACTGGGGCTGGTTCTACTTCATCACCAAGCCGATGTTCCTCGGCCTCGACTTCTTCTTCCGCTTCTTCGGCAATTTCGGCTGGTCGATCCTGCTGGTGACCGTGATCGTGAAGCTGTTGTTCTTCCCGCTGGCGAACAAGTCCTACGCCTCGATGGCGAAGATGAAATCGGTCCAGCCGCAGCTCCAGGCGCTGAAAGAGCGCTTCCCCGACGACAAGGTGAAGCAGCAGCAGGAGATGATGGAGATCTACCGCAAGGAGAAGATCAATCCGGTCGCCGGCTGTCTTCCCGTGGTGATCCAGATCCCGGTGTTCTTCTCGCTCTACAAGGTGCTATTCGTCACCATCGAGATGCGGCATGCGCCGTTCATCGGCTGGATCAAGGACCTCTCCGCGCCGGATCCGACCAACCTCTTCAACCTGTTCGGGCTGATCCCGTTCGATCCGACCACGATCCCGGTGTTCGGCCATTACCTCGCGCTCGGCATCTGGCCGATCATCATGGGCATCACGATGTGGTTCCAGATGAAGCTGAACCCGACGCCGCCGGATCCGACGCAGCAGATCATCTTCAACTGGATGCCGCTGATCTTCACCTTCATGCTGGCGGGCTTCCCGGCGGGCCTCGTGATCTACTGGGCCTGGAACAACACGCTCTCGGTTCTGCAACAGAGCTACATCATGCGCCGCAACGGCGTGAAGGTGGAGCTGTTCGACAATCTCAAGGCGACGTTCGCAAGGAAGGCGACGTAGTCTCTCCTTGTCATTCCGGGGCGATGCGAAGCATCGAGCCCGGAATCTCGAGATTCCGGGTCTGGTCCTTCGGACCATCCCGGAATGACGGTGCAAGAAAGAGCTTCGCATGACCGACGACAAAGATGCGAAGCTGATCGAGGCCGGGCGAAAGCTGTTCGCCCGCGACTGGCAATTCATCTGGGCTTCTCCCTCGATCCAGACGCTGCCGCCGATGGCGGGGCTGGAGGTTGCCTTTGCCGGACGCTCCAATGTCGGCAAGTCGAGCCTGATCAACGCGCTCACCGGCCGCAACGCGCTCGCGCGAACCTCGCATACGCCCGGCCGCACCCAGGAGCTGATCTTCTTCGAGGTCCCAGGGAAGACCGACCTGCGCCTCGTCGACATGCCCGGCTACGGCTATGCCAAGGCGCCCAAGAGCCAGGTCGCGTCCTGGACCGAGTTGATCCACAAATTCCTGCTGGGACGTGCCTCACTCGCGCGCGTCTACGTGCTGATCGACGCGCGGCACGGCATCAAGGACGTCGATCTCGAAGTCCTGAAGACGCTCGACCGCTCCGCGGTCAGCTACCAGATTGTGCTGACCAAGGCCGACCAGGTGAAGGCCTCCGAGCTGCAATCGCGCATCGCCGAAACGGAGGCCGCGCTGGCCAAACATCCGGCCGCGTTCCCGAACGTGCTCGCGACATCGTCACGCAGCTCGACCGGCATGGAGAGCTTGCGCGCCGCAATGGCGAAGCTCCTGGAGGAGCGGGCCTCGTGACGGCGGCGCACCGCCTGCTGATCGGGCTTGCGGGTTTGATGGGCGCCGCCGGCGTCGCAC
>NZ_JALBHA010000712.1:0-2461 GCF_023006445.1 Bradyrhizobium sp. SHOUNA76 | reverse complement strand
CCGGCGACGGCACCACGGCCCTGACCGGCGCCATCACCCTGATCGCCACCAACGGCACGACCGCAACCGGCTTGCTCGGCAACGCCCAGCCCGCCGACGGCGACACCCTGACGGTGAACGGCAAGACCATCACCTTCCGCTCGGGGTCTGCCCCGGCCTCGACTGCGGTTGCGTCCGGTTCGGGCGTCAGCGGCAACCTCGTCACCGACGGCAACGGCAACACCACGGTCTATCTCGGGACCGCGGGCACTCCGGCAGCGACCGTCAGCGATCTGTTGACCGCGGTCGATCTGGCCAGCGGCGTCAAGACGGCAGCCATCACTGCCGGTGCTGCGACGCTCGCCACCAGCTTCAACCAGACCGCTTCGAGCGTTGGTGCGGGTGCCGTCACGCTGAAGAGCTCGACGGGTGCGGATCTGAGCGTCACCGGCAAGGCCGACCTGCTCAAGGCGCTCGGCCTGACCACGTCTTCTGGTGCAGGCAATGCCAGCTTGAACGTCAACCGGACTACGACCGCGGGCTCGCTGGGTGCGACGATCGCGGACGGTTCGACGCTGAACGTCGACGGTCACGTCATCACCTTCAAGAACGCGCCGACCCCGGGTTCGACCGGTGCTCCGAGCGTTCCGAGCGGGTATGGTGCGAACGGTGCGGTCGTCACCGACGGCAACGGCAACTCGACGGTCTATCTGCAGGGCGGTACGGTCAACGACGTGCTGAAGGCGATCGACATTGCCACCGGCGTGCAGACCGCAACGATCAACGCCAACGGCACCGCGACGCTTGCGACCGCCACCGGCCAGTCGAACTCGACGATCAACACCTCCGGCCAGCTCAAGATCTCGACCGGCGTCAATGCCGACCTGTCGATCACCGGCACCGGCAACGCGCTCAACGTGTTCGGCCTCGCCGG
Organism: Bradyrhizobium sp. SHOUNA76; assembly: GCF_023006445.1. Lineage (NCBI taxonomy): Bacteria > Pseudomonadati > Pseudomonadota > Alphaproteobacteria > Hyphomicrobiales > Nitrobacteraceae > Bradyrhizobium > Bradyrhizobium sp. SHOUNA76. Next base: position 1,548 of record NZ_JALBHA010000712.1, on the reverse strand, counting down.
TAACACCGGAAACGCAACGGCATTCTCCGCCGCACGCACCTCCGGCATCGGCGGCATTGCCGGCAAGACCTTGACCTTCTCCTCCTTCAACGGCGGCACGGCGGTCAACGTCACCTTCGGCGACGGCACCAACGGCACGGTCAAGACGCTCGACCAGCTCAACACGAAGCTTCAGGCCAACAACCTCGCGGCGACGATCGATGCCAATGGCTTGCTGACCATCACCGCGTCCAACGACTACGCGTCCTCGACGCTCGGCTCGACGACCGCCGGCGGTGCGATCGGCGGCACGCTGACTTCGGCGCTCACGTTCTCGACGGCTTCCACTCCCGTCCAGGATGGCGTTGCCCAGACGGCCCGTGCGAACCTGGTATCTCAGTACAACAACATCCTGAACCAGATCGACACGACCTCGCAGGACTCCTCGTTCAACGGTGTCAACCTCTTGAACGGCGACCAGCTCAAGCTGGTGTTCGACGAGACCGGCAAGTCGAGCCTGAACATCACCGGCGTGACCTACAACTCGAAGGGCCTGGGTCTCGCCTCGCTGACCGTCGGCGTCGACTTCATCGACAACGCAGCCGCCAACAGGGTGCTGACCAACCTGAACGCCGCGTCGAGCACGCTGCGCTCGGAAGCCTCGAGCCTCGGTTCGAACCTCTCGGTGGTGCAGATCCGTCAGGACTTCAACAAGAACCTGATCAATGTGCTGCAGACCGGCTCGTCCAACCTGACCCTGGCCGACACCAACGTCGAGGCGGCGAACAGCCAGGCGCTGTCGACCCGGCAGTCGATCGCGGTCTCCGCGCTGTCGCTGGCCAACACCTCGCAGCAGAGCGTGCTCCAGCTGCTCCGCTAATAAGCAGCTGAAATTACTTAAGAAAATTGAGTGGCGGGGCCATTTGCCCCGCCGCTCTTTTTTGCGTCCGGAGGCGGGCAGGGGCGTTCACCCGCCATTAACCCTATCGCTTAAACCGGCGTTAACCATACTTTAAAGGACACCTCCTAAAACTGGACAAAAGCCCGCTTTGCAGACCGCGCGGCCGATTCGTATCCGGTTCAAGAGGAAGACTCGCCAATGTCCAACATCGTTCTCTCGGCGTCCGTTCGCCAGAACCTGTTGTCGCTGCAGTCGACGGCCGACTTGCTGGCCACGACGCAGGAGCGGCTGTCGACCGGTAAGAAGGTCAACACGGCGCTCGACAACCCCACCAACTTCTTCACGGCGCAGGGGTTGGACAACCGGGCGAGCGACATCAGTAACCTGCTCGACGGCATCAACAACGGTGTGCAGGTGCTCCAGGCCGCCAACACCGGCATCACCTCGCTGCAGAAGCTGATCGACAGCGCGAAATCGATCGCCAACCAGGCGCTGCAGACCACGGTGGGCTATTCCACCAAGTCGAACGTCTCCACCACGATACCGGGCGCGACGCCCGCCGACCTGCGCGGCACGACCTCCTATGCGAGCGCGACCGCCAAGAGCAACGTGCTCTATACCGGCGCAGCCGGTGGCACGACCCCCGTCACCGGGACTGCAGCCCTCGG
>NZ_JALBHA010000711.1:0-2477 GCF_023006445.1 Bradyrhizobium sp. SHOUNA76 | reverse complement strand
GGCACGCCCCTGGACCCGCCGCCCCCGTGCCTTCGTTGACGCACAGGGGCGCGCGCGTCACGCCACGGGATGGACAGGCGCAGCGTCATGGACGCTCGGTTTCCGGAGTCTTTCCGGCGTTCAGCTTCTCGAACTGCCGCAGGATCTCGTTACCCCGCTTGACAGCGTCATCCATGGCCTGCTGCGGCTGCTTCTGACCGGCGAACACCGCCTCGACCTCCTGGCGCTGGGCCAGCATGGTCTGCACGAAGTTGCCGAAGCGGAAGCCGCGCGAGTTCTCGTTCGGCGTGCCGCGCGAGAGCTGCAGCACTGCGATCTCCCTGGTCGGATGATCCTTGTAATAGCCCCGCTCCCGCGCGAGCGCATAGGCGCGGTTGGTGGCGGGAACATAGCCGGTCGCACCGTGCCACCAGACCTGGGTTTCCGGCTGGGCGACGAAATCCAGAAAGGCCGCGACGGCCTCGTAGCGCTCCGGCGTGTGACCCTTCATGACCCAGATGGCGCCACCTCCGATGGTGCTGTTGAGAGGCGGATTGATGTCGCTCTCGTGCGGCAGGAAAGTGGCGCTCCAGCTGATGGTCGCATTGCGCTCGATGTTGCCGTGCGATGCGGTCGAATTGACGAAGGTCGAACACCGGCCCGACGTGAACAATTGCTCGGGATTGAAGCCCTGGCCCGCGATCTGCATCACGCCGTCATCGAGCCATTTCTTGAGCCGCGCGACTTGCGATACCACCTTGGTCTTGTTGTAGACGAACTCGGTGCCGAGCCCGTCGAAGCCGTTCGCCATCGTACCGTAGGGCTGGTTGTTGATGGCGCTGTAGTTCTCGAGCAGGCTCCAGTAGAAATCGCCGGGCAGCACCGTGCCGCACTCGCTGATCCCCTTGGACTTGATGGCGTAGAGCTGCTTCTCCAGCTCCTGCCAGGTCTCGGCCGGTTTGTCGAAACCGGCCTTCTGGAAGTGATCCTTGTTGTACCAGAAGATCGGCGTCGACGAGTTGAAGGGCATCGCGGACATCCGCCCCTTGTAGCTCCAGAAGCCCGCCACGGGCTTGATGAAGTCCGAAAAGTCGATCTTGTAACCCTTCTGCTCCACCAGATCCTGCACGGGAACGATGGCTCCTGACAGCAGCATCGTCATGTAGCCGCGCTCGGCGATCTGCACCATCTCCGGCGGCCGCTTGGCGCGATAGGCGGCGATCACACCGTTGGTCACCTCGTCATAGTTCCCCTTGGCGACCGCGACGACCGTGTACTTGTCCTGCGAGGTGTTGAACTTCTCGACCAGCTCATTGAGCCGATCGCCGAGGACACCACTCATGGCGTGCCACCACTGGACCTCGACCCGCGCCTGCGCCGGACCAACCAATGCCAACGCGCCGAACAAGGCCGCGATGAATGCGACTTTCCTACCCATGGGCAGCCCTCCCTCGCCGGGCAAAAAGACCCGAACTATACATTTGTATTTCTATCATGACATATGTGTCGAGATGATGAAAGAGGGGCAATGCCCTCTCCTATCGGGCAGTGCCGGCGTCGGAGGCGACCCGTGCCTGGGGACGCGGGATCCGGTCGGCAAAGGGGCTATGAAGCGCTTCGAATTGCCCGGCCGACCTTCTGCAGCGCTTCGAAGGCTCGAAAGCGCCGATTGGCCCAGTCAGCGAGAGCAGCCTGGGGTTGATGGATGTCTCCCAGGACCGACATCGCCTGCATCGCTTCGCCGAGATTGGCATAGTCGCCCGACGCAACCGATCCAAGCATGGCAGAGCCGAGCAGGACGGCCTCTGGCGATGCGGACGCAGCAACCGTCAACCCCGTCATATCCGCGAGCACCTGCCGCACGAGGCGGCTCTTTGCGGCACCGCCGCTGACCACGATCGTATCGATCGCAATGCCCTTGTCTTGCTGAGCGCGAACGATCTGCCGGGCCCCGCAGCCGAGGCCGCAAAGCCCGGCAAGATAAAGTGCGACCAGGCTCTCCAGATCCGAGCGCATATCAAGCCCGGCAATCAGTGCGCGCGCTTTGGGATCCGCGAACGGCGCGCGATTGCCGAGGAATTCGGGGACGACATGAAGCTCGCCGACCAACGCCGGGAGCATTTCTGCACCTCCGCGTGATTCAATTTCCGAGGCCAGCCAATCGGCGAGCGTCTGCTGCTTCTGGCGCGCAGCCTGTGTCGCTTGCGCGGAATGCGGATGCATCTGCAACAGATGCTCGATCGCCGCGCCGGCGGCCGACTGCCTTCCTTCATTGAGCCAAAGCCCAGGCACCATGGCGGAGAAATAAGGTCCCCAAACACCGGGGACGAAGGACGGAGCCGCGTGGTGGTCATGGTACAGGCGGACGTTCCGAAGACATAGGCTTTGCGCGTCAGCACCGTGCCCGCCGTACCGCGCGCCCCCACTGTGCCGACGCCGCCGGCATGCGCATCGATCAGGCCTGCGGCGACCGGCGTAGCCGTCGCGAGCCGGAGATC
>NZ_JALBHA010000710.1:0-2494 GCF_023006445.1 Bradyrhizobium sp. SHOUNA76 | reverse complement strand
CGTCGCGCAGCCGCGCCAGCGCGTTGCTGACCGCGGGCTGGGTCATCAGCAGCGCGCTCGCGGCGCGCGTGACGCTGCCCTCGGTCATCAGGGCTTCGAAGACCTTCAGCAGGTTGAGGTCGAGCGATCGGAACGACAGAACATTCACCGTGGTGATGTATGGGATCACAATTATAAATTATGACGATAATATCTCTTTGTCTATGGTTCCCCCAGGGACACTGCGGATGCCGGTCCGCCGGACTGAGGGGACTTTCATGTCGATGATCTCGGCGCGCATCGAGCGCCTGCCATTCGCGCGCTTCCACACGCATCTCCTGTTGATGGGTGGGCTCGGCTACATGTTCGACGCGATGGACGCGGCCGTGCTGGCGTTCATCCTGCCGGTGCTGCGCACGGCCTGGAATCTGTCGAGCGTGCAGATCGGCGTGCTCGGCAGCAGCACCTATATCGGCTTCCTGTTCGGCGCGTTGCTGGCGGGCACGCTCGGCGACCTCATCGGCCGCCGCGCGGTGATGATGTCGGCGCTGGCGCTGTATTGTGCCGCCTCGATCGTCAGCGCGGCCGTGGACAGCTGGTCGTCCTTCTTCGCCGCCCGCGTCGTCGCCGGCATGGGTACCCGCGCCGAGAGCGCGATCATCGCGCCTTATCTGGCCGAGTTCGTGGCGCGGCGCTTCCGCGGCAGCTTCACCGGCGCGTTGGCCGGATTCTTCTCTTTCGGTTTCGTCGCCGCCGCTTTGCTCGGCTACTTCATCGTTCCCGCCTATGAGAACGGCTGGCGCATCGTGCTGGTCATCACCGCGGTGCCGGTCGTCATGCTGCTGTGGTGGCGTAGGGCGCTGCCGGAATCGCCGCGCTGGCTGGAAAGCCGGGGCCGGGTGAAGGAAGCCGAAGCGGTATTGGACAAGATCGAAGCCGGCTTCGCACGCCAGGGGCATGTGCTGCCGCAGCCGGTCGTCGATGCGGTCAGTGCGCCCGGCGCCGGAGGAACGCTGCTTGCCAATTTCGCGGCGCTGCTCGCCGGCCGGCAGGCGCGCATCACCATCATGACCTGGATCATGTGGCTTGCGATCACCTTCAGCTATTATTCCTTCTTCGTCTGGATCCCCGGCCTGCTGGTCCAGAACGGCATGAGCATCACCAAGAGCTTCGCCTATTCGATCGCGATCTATTGCGCGCAGATTCCTGGCTATTTCAGCGCCGCCTGGTTCAACGAGCGCATCGGCCGGCAGGCGACCATTGCGTCCTACATGGTGCTCGGCGGCGTCAGCGCGCTCGGGCTCGCCTTCGCGCAGAGCGACCAGCACATCATGGTCGCGGGGATCTTGCTGTCGTTCTTCATGAACGGCACCTATGCCGGCGTCTATGCCTATACGGCGGAGGTGTTCCCGACGCCGGTGCGAACCACCGGCGCCGGCCTTGCCTCGGCGATCGGCCGCATCGGTGCGATCGTCTCGCCAATCCTGGTCGGCTATCTCTATCCCAATTTCGGCTTCGCCGGCGTGTTCGGCCTGACCACCAGCGTGCTGCTGATCGGAGCCCTCACCGTCGTGGTGATGGGGGTGCCGACACGCGGCCGTTCGCTGGAAGACATTGCGGCGGGTGAGGTCGCATGAGGCCGACGACACGCCGAGCCGATCCGCTGCTCGGCGCGGTGGCGGCGGCGCAGGGCAGGGCGGATCAGCCGGACGCGCTGTTCTCGGCACTGGATCACGCCTTGAAGTCGGCGATCGGGCACAAGCTGTTCACGATCCTGACCTATGACGACGATAGCGGAGAAGCGGCGCGGATCTATTCCAATCTCCCCGAACCTTACCCGACGGGCGGGCGCAAGCGCCTGACGCCGGGACCGTGGACCGAGGCCGTGCTCGACCGCGGCGAGGCCTATATCGGCCGTACGCGGGACGATCTGCGCAGCGTGTTTCCCGATCACGAGTTGATCGCCTCGCTCGGCTGCGAGAGCGTGCTCAACATGCCCGTGCGCTGGCGGGGACGAACGTTCGGTTCGCTCAATCTGCTCCATGAGGCGGGCTGGTACGGCGCGGACGATGTCGCCGCGTGCCTTCCCTTCGCCCAGCTCGCATTGCCCGCGCTGCTCTCACAGACCTGACCGGACAGGAAACGACCATGCCCAGCACTCTCTTCAAGAATGCCGCTCTGCTCGATCCACTTCAGCCGGATTTGCTGGAGGGCCATCACGTGCTGGTCGAGGACGATGTGATCAAGGAGGTCTCGGACCGGCCGCTCCAGGCCTCGGCCGACCGGACCATTGACCTGAACGGCAAGACGCTGATGCCCGGCCTGATCGATCTGCATGTGCATGCGGTGGCGGTCGAGCTCAATCTGTCGCAACAGGTGCACATGCCGAACGTGCTGGTGACGCTGCGCTCGACGCTGCTGCTGCGCGGCATGCTGCGCCGTGGCTTCACCACGGTTCGGGATGCGGGTGGTGCCGGCCACGCGCTGAAGCAGGCGATCGAGACCGGCCTCACTG
>NZ_JALBHA010000070.1:0-18782 GCF_023006445.1 Bradyrhizobium sp. SHOUNA76 | reverse complement strand
AGGCCTGCAGCGCGGTCGAGACGTTGCGCTTGCGCGCAGCCGGCTGCCAGGCGGCGTCGCCCTTCGCCTCCTCCGCGGCACGGCGCTGGGTTAGCTCCTCATCGGAGACCTCCAGGCTGATGCTGCGGTTCGGGATGTCGATCGCGATGCGATCGCCGGTGCGGACCAGACCGATGTTGCCGCCTTCGGCCGCTTCCGGCGACAGGTGGCCGATCGAGAGGCCCGAGGAGCCGCCGGAGAAACGTCCGTCGGTGACGAGCGCGCAGGCTTTGCCGAGGCCCATCGATTTCAGATAGCTCGTGGGATACAGCATCTCCTGCATGCCGGGGCCGCCGCGCGGGCCTTCGTAGATGATGACCACGATCTCGCCGGCGACCACCTTGCCGCCCAGAATGCCCTCGACGGCGGCGTCCTGGCTTTCGAACACGCGCGCGGGGCCTTCGAATTTCAGGATCGAGGCATCGACGCCCGCGGTCTTCACGATGCAGCCGTCCTGCGCGAGGTTGCCGTAGAGCACGGCGAGGCCGCCGTCCTTGCTGAAGGCGTGCTCGAGGTTGCGCACGACGCCCTTCTCGCGGTCGGCGTCCAGCTCGTCGTAGCGACGCTCCTGGCTGAAGGCGACCTGGGTCGGGATGCCGCCGGGCGAGGCGCGGAAGAAGGTGCGGACCGTCTCGCTCTTGGTCCGCTTGATGTCCCAGCGCTCCAGCGCCTCGTTCATGGTCGGCGCGTGCACGGTCGAGACCGAGGTGTCGATCAGGCCGGCGCGGTCGAGCTCGCCCAGAATGCCCATGATGCCGCCGGCGCGATGTACGTCCTCGACGTGAACGTCGGCCACCGACGGCGCGACCTTGCACAGCACGGGCACGCGGCGCGACAGCCGGTCGATGTCCTTCATGGTGAACTCGACCTGCCCTTCATGGGCGGCGGCGAGCAGATGCAGCACGGTGTTGGTCGAGCCGCCCATCGCGATGTCGAGCGTCATCGCGTTCTCGAACGCCTTGAAGTTCGCGACGTTGCGCGGCAGCACGGAGGCATCGTCCTGCTCGTAATAGCGGCGGACGAGATCGACGATGGTGTGGCCGGCCTCGACGAACAGGCGCTTGCGATCGGCATGGGTCGCGACCACCGTTCCGTTGCCGGGCAGCGCGAGGCCAAGCGCCTCGGTCAGGCAGTTCATGGAGTTGGCGGTGAACATGCCCGAGCATGAGCCGCAGGTCGGGCACGCCGAGCGCTCGATCACCTTGACGTCCTCGTCGCTGACCTTGGAATCGGCCGCCGCGACCATGGCGTCGATGAGGTCGACCGCTTTGGTCTTGCCCTCCAGCTTGACCTTGCCGGCCTCCATCGGGCCGCCCGAGACGAACACGGCGGGGATGTTGAGCCGCAGCGCTGCCATCAGCATGCCGGGCGTGATCTTGTCGCAGTTGGAGATGCAGACGAGGCCGTCGGCGCAGTGCGCGTTGGCCATGTACTCGACGCTGTCGGCGATCAGCTCGCGCGACGGCAGGCTGTAGAGCATGCCGTCATGGCCCATGGCGATGCCGTCATCCACTGCAATGGTGTTGAACTCCTTGGCGACGCCGCCGGCCTGCTCGATCTCGCGGGCGACGAGTTGGCCGAGGTCCTTGAGATGGACGTGGCCGGGCACGAACTGGGTGAAGGAGTTGACGACGGCGATGATCGGCTTGCCGAAATCGCCGTCCTTCATGCCCGTCGCGCGCCAGAGGCCGCGGGCGCCCGCCATGTTGCGGCCGTGGGTGGTGGTGCGGGAGCGATAGGCTGGCATGGCGGTTTCCGTCCTCGGTTTGACCGGCCGGGCGGGAAAATATGGAGCCGCCTCAGGCCTTTGTGGCCGGATAGCGCACGGGGTGCCGCCACGCAACGGGAACTTGCCCTGAAAGGGCCCCGATTGCCCCCGTGCAAGTCTCCCCTGCTTCCGGCGCGGGCTCTCTGACGTCCTCCGGACGCAGCGCAGCGTCTCTACGACGATGCGCTGCAGAGCCGGGGCCCACGTGGTAGCGAGTGCTCATGGGATCGTGGCTGTCGATCTTGAAGCCCCAGAACGGGCCGTGGATGCCCAGCCGGCCGGTATGGCCTGAGAGCATCTGCTTGATCTCGCCAGCCGTGCTGCGCCAATCGCTATCGAGCAGATCCGCGCGGAAGAAATCCTGGATTTCGAGATCACGCGGCCTTTCGAGAAGCCAGTCGCGATGCGCGGGGATCGATTTGATGGACAATGCAGCACCCAGCACCGGCTTCGACATGGCTTGCTCCTTGGCTGTCAGCGATGACCGGAGCAGCGCTAGACCAGTTCAATGACAGGCCGGTGAAATCGAGGTTCTGCAGCGCTGGGAGATGTGGACATCCTGTCGATCGCGTGCTGCGGATCGAGCAACAGCCATCAAACCACCGATGCCGAACGAGCACATGGCAAGCGGTATCTGTGTCCGTAGTGATCCGGAATGGAGTCCTATAGCGATGTCGCGTACATCGCGGGACATCGATCGGCGGCCACTTCCACGGGCATCACCCTCTGATCGCGCTACATGGGGTTGGGGGACCACATGGGGCGGGGGATTGAAGGCTGGGGCAAGGTGACGAGGTCCGGACTCCTAGGCACTCCGGACCTCGAAACTTTTTGGATTAAACGCAGCAACGCGCCGTCCGGAGGGGCATCCGGGCGGCGCGTTGTCGTTTCAGCGTGTTCTTCGGCTAGCGCGGCTGCGGCTCGAGTGTGACCGTGCAGTCGCCCTGCCCTTGCGTTGCGACCACGATATTGCCCGCGGGAGCGCCGAGGGCGATCGGCGCGGACGAGCCGCCGCCGGGCATCTGGACAATCACGCTCACGGAATCGGTGCGCGCGGTCGATCCCACGGTTGTGGGCTCTGCCTGGGCAACATTGCCCGAGGCGTCGCGCCGCATGATCTGGCAGTTAACGGGGCTTGCCCCGGTCGCCGCCATGCTCTGGCTCTGGCCGGCGCTACCGCCCATCTGCGCGCGGGCCCGCGACGGATCGCGCGGCACCTGGCTGACGATGCGATGCGAGCGCGGCTCCACAATGACGACCTCGTCATCCGTCGCGAAGTACTCGTAGTCCCGATATTCCGGTTCAATCGAGACGATCTCGGGCGGAAGCCGATGGAGACGCACGCGCGGCGGAATCGTCTCGCCGACCCGGATCGAGATGTTCAGATTGCGCTCCGGCTGCGCCAGGCGTGCGCGGCTGACCGTTTCGGAGATCCGAACCTGCTTCTCGGACGTCACCTGGGTCTGCTGATTGACCTGCGTGTTGGTCTGCATCGTCCGATTGGCTTGATTGGTCTGCGTGCCCGAGGTAGCAGGCGCGGTCTGAGCATTGTTGGTCGGAGCCGTCCGGTTCGTGTCCGTCGCGGTGGCCGGCCGGTTGTTCTGCTGCGCCGGCTGTTGCTCGGCGGCATTGCGCGGCGGCTGGGCCTGGTTGCGCTCGTTCTGGTTGGCCGTTGCCCCAGTGCGCTCGTTCTGCTGGCCAGCCGGGCCGGTCTTGGACTTCTCGGACTCGGCCGTTGATTTCTGCGGCGCTGACTTGTCCTGCTTCGTCTCAGCGCTGCTCTTGCTGTCGCGTCCCGGTTTCGCGCTCTCGGCTTCACGGTTGCGATCGCGCGCAGGCTCGCGGGATTCTTGTGCCTGATCCCTAGCCTTCGGCTGGTTACGCTCGGCAGAATTGGCAGGCTGGCGCTTGTCATCATTCGCCTCCTGCTTGGCCGGGCCGCCCTTCTCTTCTCGGCCCGCGCCCTGCACTCGCTCCTGGGCGCCCTGCGCGCGCTCTTGAACACGTTCTTGGGCGCCGCCCCGCTGCGGCGCAGCGCCTTTCGCCGGCTCCTCGGTCCGTCTCGGCTCGTCTCTGCGCTCACCGGGTGCCTGAGCGTAGGCGAAGCCGGACGCGAGCATCAGTCCGATAGCTGCAGTCGATAACATCAAGTGCTTGCGCATGGTCCCTCTCCTCGACAATTCGCAACAACAGACGCGAACGTTCTGTGGGTGCGAAGGTTCCTGAGCAGGAACGAGAGCCGATCACGCCGGGTTCACATTGCGTCCTTGAGTGTGAGGCGCGCCGTGAATGTCACGGTGGTCTTGCCGACCAGCGCCATGCCTTCGACCTCGGCGCCACCGGCGGAATAATCACCCGAGAAACCGCAAGTGACCTCCCGCCCGCCGAACGCGAGCGTCCTGCCGACGGCCTCGGTGTGCTGATTGACGATCATGTCGCCCCGCCACTTGCCGTTCCGGAACGTGTAGCTGCCGGTGTAGTAGAAGAAGCTGTCGCCGCCCATGATGCGACCATCGCTGAGCACGACCACGCCTCTGGCCTGCCCGCGCTTGCCGTCACGCATCTCGATGTCGAAGATGTAGAGGCCGTTGACGACCCCGGCCTCTCCGCCCGCTTCCGCCCTGTCCCCGGCCGACATCCGATCATCTCCCCATGTCGATCCGCGCCCCGATCAGCTGGGCACGTTCCGTTCGAGATCTTCGAGCCACGCGGTCGCGCTCGCATCCGACGGCGCGCGCCAGTCGCCACGCGGTGACAGCGACCCGCCGGCCGAGACCTTCGGGCCGTTCGGCATCGCCGAGCGCTTGAACTGGCTGAAGGCAAAGAAGCGGCGCAGGAACACTTCGAGCCAGCGCCGGATCTCGGGAAGCGCATAGGCCTTGCGCCGGTCGTTGGGGAATGCCGGCGGCCATTCGCCCTTGGCGACGTCCTTCCAGGCATGCTGGGCCATGAAGGCGATTTTGGACGGACGCATGCCGAAGCGCAGCGTGTAGAACAGGTTGAAATCCTGCAGCTCGTACGGACCGACGGCCGCTTCCGTGCTCTGCGGCTTCTCGCCGGCCTCGACCGGCACGAGCTCGGGCGAGATTTCGGCCACCAGGATCGAGCCGAGCGTGCGGTTGACGTCGTCGCTGAATTGCTTCGACGAGATCACCCAGCGGATCAGGTGCTGGATCAGCGTTTTCGGTACCCCAGAGTTAACGTTGTAATGCGCCATCTGGTCGCCGACGCCATAGGTGCACCAGCCGAGCGCGAGCTCGGAGAGGTCGCCGGTGCCGATCACGATGCCGCCGTGATGGTTGGCGAGCCGGAACAGATAATCCGTGCGCAGGCCCGCCTGCACGTTCTCGAAGGTGACGTCGTAGACCTTCTCGCCCCGGCCGAAGGGATGGCCGATGTCCTTCAGCATCTGCGTCGCCGTGGTGCGGATGTCGAGCTCCTGCCAGCTCGTGTGCAACGCCTGCATCAGTGCCAGCGCATGGGACTTGCTCTCGCTGCCGGTGGCAAAGCCCGGCATGGTGTAGGCCAGGATGTTCTCGCGCGGCAGACCGAGCAAGTCGACCGCCTTGGCGGCCACGATCAAGGCGTGGGTGGAATCGAGCCCGCCCGAGACGCCGATCACGACGCGCTTGGTGCCGGTGGCGCGCATGCGCTGCACGAGGCCTGCGACCTGGATGTTGTAGGCCTCGTAGCAATCCTGCTCGAGCAGGCTCTCGTCGCTCGGCACGAACGGAAAGCGCTCGACCTTGCGCAGGAAACCGATGTCGGCGGCCGGAGGCTTCAGCGCGAATGTCACCTTGCGGAAAAACGCCTCGCGCTGGCGGCGGTTGTCGTCGAACGTGCCCATCAGCACGCGCTCTTGCCTCAGCAGGTCGAGGTCGATGTCGGCAGTGGTGATCTGGCCGCCCTGCCGGAACCGCTCGCCCTCGGCCAGCAGCACGCCGTTCTCGTAGATCGAGGTCTGGCCGTCCCAGGCGAGATCGGTGGTCGATTCCCCTGCCCCGGCGGCCGCGTAGACATAAGCCGCGAGGCAACGCGCCGACGTCGATTGACACAGCAGCGCACGCGAACGCGCACGGCCAATCGTGATCGGGCTGCCCGAGAGATTGATCAGCACGCTGGCGCCGGCAAGTGCGAGCTCGGACGCCGGCGTCACCGGGATCCACATGTCCTCGCAGATCTCGACGCCGATGGTCAGGCCCGGCACGTCCTCGGCCGAAAACAGGAGGTCGACGCCGAACGGGGCATGCAGCCCGCCAAAGGAGATCGTCTCTCCGACCATGCCGGCGCCGGAGGCGAAATGCCGGCCCTCGTAGAATTCGCGGTAGGTCGGCAGGTAAGTCTTCGGTACCACGCCGAGAATGTTGCCGCGATGAATGACCACGGCGCAGTTGTAAATGCGATGACCAAAGCGCAGCGGTGCGCCGACGATCACGACCGTCATCAGTCCTGCGGAGGCGTCGACGATGCCCAGAAGGCCGCGCTCGACCGCATCGAGCAGCGGATCCTGCTTGACCAGATCTTCGATCGCATAGCCGGACAGGCACAGTTCGGGAAACACGGCGACCGACACCGACTGCTCGTGGCAGGCATTGGCCGCCGCCAGCACGGCCTTCGCGTTGGCGGAGGGATCGGCGACATGGGACGTGGTGACACAGGCCGCCACGCGCGCAAATCCGTGGGCGTAGATCGAGTGGAAAGTCATCGAGCGCAGTACCCTTGATCCTTCGCTGCCGAAACCGTCAGCTCCGGACCATATGTAGCCCATTGGCCGGGGCCCGTGCAGGCCATCCGCCGTCATGCATAACGGATTTGCAGGATGGCCTGCCCGGCGCCTGGCGAGTTCAGGCGCTGCGGGCCAGCACGCCGGACAGGTCGTCGCGCAGCCATTCGGCGATCCGGGGCCAGGCATGCGCGTGGGTGCGCGCGCCCATGAACAGGCCAAGGTGGTTGCTCGGCTCGGAAGCCGCCGCAATGAAGGCCGGCGGCGTGCCGAGGAGACCAGCGGTGGCGAGCGCCTGCGCCGCCGGCACGACGTCGTCGTCGAGCCCGGCGAGCAGGAAGACCGGCGCCTTGACGTCGTTCAGATCGACAGTACGGCCAAGAGCAACAAAACTGCCGCCGGCGATCTGGTTCTCCCGGAAGACCCGGTTGACGACCTCCAGATAATATTTGCCCGGCAGATCGAGCGTCTCCGCGTTCCAGCGGTCGAAGCGCGCGATCAGGGCCGCGCCCTCCTCGTCCGACAGGTCTCTCTGCAATGCCGCTACGATATCGTCGCGGGTTGGCGCCTTGGACCACAAGCGGAGCATCTCCCCGCCGCTGACATTGCCGCCGCCGCGTGCGACGAGTTGGTCGTAGACCATCTCGGGTGCGTTACGGGTGAGCCGGCACAACGAGGAATCGATCGACAGGTCCACGGGAGCACCGACCAGCACCAGCCGCCGCACCTTGGCCGGGAAGCGCGCCGCATAGAGCAGCGACAGCCAGCCGCCCTGGCAGAGGCCGACCAGATCGACCGGCGCGCCGATCTCGTCGATGGCGACGTTGAGATCGCCAAGATAGCTGTCGATCGAGAGATAGCGCATGTCCGGCGTAGATGACCGCCAATCGGTGAGATAGATCCGGTCAATGCCGCCGTCTTGCAGGGAGCCCACCACGCTGTGTCCGGGCGCGAAATCGGCGATCAGGGCCCGATGCAGCGCATAGGGCGCACAGACCAGCACCGGCTGGCCGGACCGCGTCCGCGTGCAATCGCGCAGGCGCATCGTCCCAAGCTCCAGCGCAACGCTGTTGGGCGTCGTCCACGGCAGCTTGCGCTCATCCTGCTCTGCCCGGCCGCGCTCGACCCACCAGAAGCAAGCGTCCATGGCGAGCCGGGCCGCCGTAAACGGCCAGAGCAGCGGCTCGTCAGGGGCATGATCCGGTCCGCCCGGCTGTTTGCCGATCTTTTCCACCATGACTTTCTCGAGTCCTTACAGAAACGCCTCGAGGCCGACGACGGAGATGCCGAGGTCCCGAAAACTCTGATGGGCCGCGGCTGCCGAGCGGTCGAGATCGATAGCGCGGCAGGCGTCCTCGATCACGACAACTTCCAACCCCGCCTTGCGCGCATCCTCCGCCGAGAAGCGGACGCAGAAGTCCAGCGCGAGACCGGCGACAAAGACGGTCTTCAGCTCACGTTCGCGCAAATACCCGAGCAGACCCGTCGCCGTCCGATGGTCGTTCTCGAACAACGCCGAATAGGAATCGATGCCGCGGCGAAACCCCTTGCGCACCACGAGGCTCGGTCTGACGACGTCGAGATCGCGATGGAATTCGGCGCCCGAGGTGCCCTGCACGCAATGCGCCGGCCAGAGCACCTGTGTGCCGTAATCGAGCTCGATGGTCTGGAACGGCTGCTTGCCCGCATGGTTCGGCGCGAACGAGACGTGGTCGTGCGGATGCCAGTCCTGAGTCAGCACGACGTTGGCGAATTTTTGGGCGATTCGGTTGATCGCAGGCACGACCTTCTCGCCGCCGGGAACGGCAAGCGCTCCGCCGGTGCAGAAATCGTTCTGCACGTCGATCGCCAGCAGCACGTCGCAGTCGGAAATCTTCATCGCCAGTCTCGTTCGATGCGCCGGGTGCGCCGGTGCCAGACCCGTCCCCTCAGTGTCGGCCTTCCCGCGCTGCTTCGCAACCGGCGGCACCGTGCGAGGCCTGCGCGAATTGGTCACCGGATGACGGACAGGATGCAACGCTTTGGCCTCGTCCGTGTTGACTAGGCGCACCCAAGGGCGGATTCTCGCACTGTCCGACAGGGCGGATGGGGTCAAAGGCGTGGAGGACAGGGTTGGCGCGGCCGGAAGGCGGTGGCAGCCGCGAAGTCATGAATATCGGCAGGACAGGACAGATTCTTCTCGCCGATATCGGCGGCACCAACGCGCGCTTTGCGCTGAGCCAGAGCGAATTGGGCGGCGGCGATCTCGATCAAATCGGACCGATCGACTATGTGAAGGTCGCCGACTTCCCGACCGTCCGGGAAGCCATCTCGGACGTCCTGGCACGCAGGTCGGGCGGCAGGCCGCCTCAAAGAGCCGTGCTGGCCGTCGCGGGTCCGGTCACCAACAACCGCTGCGTCATGACCAACAGTCCCTGGGTCATCGACGGCAACGAGTTGCAACCGGCTCTCGGCTTCGACAGCGTCCACGTGCTCAACGATTTCGAGGTGGTCGCCTGGTCCCTGCCCGCGTTGCAGCCTGCCGATCTGATCCCGCTTGGTGGACAAGATGGCCTGCCCGGCGAGCCGTTGCTGGTGGTCGGACCCGGAACCGGCTTTGGCGTCTCCTGCCTGGTCGACCGCCATGGCGCGCGACTGGCCGTCGTCACCGAAGCCGGACACGCGACGCTGCCGGCGGAGAACGAGCGCGAGGAACGGGTGATCACGTGCTTGCGCCGACGCCTCGGCCACGTCTCCATCGAGCGTGGCGCGCTCTCGGGTTCCGGGCTGCAAAATCTCTACGAAGCCTTGGCGGAGATCGACGGCGCTCAGGTGCCGCAGCGCGATGCTGCCGGCATCACCAAAGCCGCCCTGGAGGGGAGTTGTCCCATCAGCCGCGCGACGCTGGAGATGTTTTGCGCCATCCTTGGCTCAGTCGCCGGCAATCTTGCGGTGACGTTCGGCGCCCGCGGCGGTGTCTATATTGCCGGCGGAATCGTGCCGCGCTTTCCCGAGTTCCTGATGGCCTCCGCGTTCCGGGCACGCTTCGAAGCCAAGGGCCGGTTCCAGGACTATTTGCGCAACATTCCAACCCGGCTCGTGATCAAGCCCGATGCGAGCTTCGTCGGCCTGAAGATGTTCGCCGACCACAACGTGGATTGAGGCGTCCTCTCTGCTCGCCGGTTCCAATATTCACAGTTGATTCAGCGCACGTGCGGTTCCACGCATGAACGCGCTTGCCTGCATGTTCCCGATGAGAAACAATCAGGCCGTGTGTGGCGTAGTTGCGGGGGCGTAACATGCGTAAGCAGGATCTGGGTTTCGACTATCACCGCTATCACCGTCTGCTGAGCGAGGCGGACAATGAAGACAAGCGGCAGGCCCTGATCGACCTGTTGATCGAGGAAAAGGCGCGAGACCGGTTGGCCGCTCAGCGCGCTTCGGACCGTGCGGCCATGACGGCCCATACCATTGCCACGGTGCTGAGGAACGGTCGCAACTGAGACTTGCAATCCGGCTGCGGCAGGCGCGAACGCGGGAAACGATTGCAATTCCATTAACGATTTCCCGCAATCCGACGTCAAACTTTTTGCTCTAAGTGTTCCCTCACCTGATGCAATTCAGGATCAACACAGGGGGCAATGAACATGAGCATGATTTCGATCGCCGCGATGCCGGCCGTCGTCGAAACGCGTTTCGCCGATTCGTCCTTCAAGACGATCTTGCTGTCCTGCTGCGCGGGCCTGGTCGCCTCGTTCGGCCTGATGGCGCACGGCATCGACCTCGGCGCCGGCCTGATGTGAGACCGCGACAAAGTCCATCGCCAGATGGCCGCCCCTGACGGGCGGCCATTTTCGTTGGCAATCTCCGCGCGGCGACTTCGCCGTCGCCCAGCGCGGCGTCTGCGCCGTTGCCAGCGCGGCGTCTGCACCGTCACTAGTGCTGCGCTTTGACGGGGGCTCCTGGAAACATCGAATCGATCATCGCCTTGAGCTGATCCATTGCGATCGGCTTGCGCAGGATCGGCCTGCGCCGGAGCAAGGACGGCAGCAGCTCGGGGCCGTAACCGGTAGCGAACAGGAACGGTTTGCCGCGGCGCTCGATCAGGTCGGCGACGGGATCGACGTAGACGCCCATGAGATTGATGTCGAGAATGGCCAGATCGTATTGCGCGGTCATGGCGAACGCGCTGGCGTCCCGGACATTGTCCGCTTCCGCAACGACGTGGTGGCCGAGCTCCACCACCATGTCGGCGATCATCATCCGGATCAGCGCCTCGTCTTCGACCAGGAAAACGGAGAGTCCGTCCGCCATATCAACCCCGCAGTCAGCTTGCAAAGCTAACCATACATCAATTGTGGAGAGGATTCACGAATTCGTGGCGGGCGCCGTTAATTCAGACGCGCCCGATCCGATTCAACTTGATCAATCCAATCCGCGCTCGTGGCTCAGGCGCACCATCTCCTGAATGAAGACCTGCTTCTGCTTGTCATCGAGGCTCGAAAAGAGCGGCTCGGCCGCGTCGGCGACATTGCGCTGGTCGGCGGCCCGGTCGATCAGGAACTGCGATTCGTTGCGCATCTGCTCGATGATGTCGTCGGGCGGATCCCGCTTGGCGCGCGCCACCCGCAAGTTGAGCCGCTCCGCGCCATTATGCCCCAGGTAGTGCATGGCGCTCGAGAAGCCATACCAGTGCTTCTCCTGATCGGACGTGAGGTTCAGCTCGGTCTTGATCCGCTCGATATAGGCATCGCTGTTGGCGACGATCTGTTCGGCGGTCTGCTGCGGCGCGCCCGGCTGGGTGAGGACCGTGACGTCTTTATTGTCCTTGCCCTGCGGTGCGTTCTTCGCCTCCTTGCTCGCCTTGGCGCCCTTGCCCGCTTTGCCGCTCTTGGCATTGTCCTTGGCCGCGCCCTGCTGCTTGGCATCCTTGCCAGCGTCCTTGCCCGCGTCCTTGGCGGCCGGGGCCTGATTGCCATTGTTGTTGCCGACGCCGAGCACGCCGGTGAAGACGCCGACCACGCCGCCGATTGCGCCGCCGAGCACGCCACCGACCGGACCTGCCGCCTTGTTCCCGGCCGCCGCACCTTCCTGAACGCCTTTGACCAGCCCTTGAGCATTGGCCGCCGCGGCGTTGCCGAGCAGCAGCGCGAGCACAGCCCCCAGCGCAAACCATCGCCGCATGTGAAGCCGCGCTGACGGCGCCGGGTTGATCATTCTCGTCTCCATCGTCGATCTGACTGGCCTGTCGGGCGAGAGCCCTCGCCAATTGCAACTCTATCGTTTCCTCCGCGCCAAGGTCCAGACGCGGCCGATTGCTGTCCACGCCCGAAAAGTCTTTCGCGCGAAGCGGTTATGCAGGCTCATTCGAAACTGCGGCGTAATTGCGCACGGATCGTGCGAGGGCTCGCTCGCACGAAGTGTGCATCGCAAAATGAACATTTGCGTTGACGCGCGACGCATGGTCCCGACGTGCATCAAGACGGACAGGGCACACCCTTAGTTCTAGACGAGGAGCCGTTCGGCTTTCTCGACAGAGGCGATCAATCATGATCTGATCGCGCTACCAATTTGCTGCGGCCTGCGTGAATTGTTCACGTCAACCGACGGCACCAATAAGAAAATCCGACAACAAGAACTCAACAAGAAAGTCTCTCAGAGGAAACTCCAACAACAAACACCCAGGCGAGGAAACGAGATGTCACGCAAGACACTGACGCGACGTCAATTTGTGGCTGCCACTGCAATGTCCTCTGCGGCGCTGATCACGGCGCCCTATGTCCGCGGCGCTTACGCCGCTGGCAAGCTCTCGATCGGCTTCTGGGACCATTGGGTACCGGGCGCCAACAAGGCCTCGACCGATCTCGTCAACGAATGGGCCGCCAAGGAGAAGGTCGAAGTCTCCATCGACTACATCACCAGTAACAACAAGAAGATCGAGCTGACCGCCGCGGCCGAAGCCCAGGCCAAGTCCGGTCACGACATTCTTCAGATGCCGAGCTGGTGGCCGCAGGCCTACTCCGAGAATCTCGAGCCGCTCAATGACGTCATGGAGCCGCTTCTCAAGCAGAATGGCGAGGTGAACGGCACCGTCAAATATCTCGGGCAGTCGGGCGGCAAATGGCTCGCAGTGCCCGCGACACCCGGCAGCCAGATCAAGGGCCCCTGCTCCCGCATTGATCTCATGAAAAAGCATGCCGGCATCGACGTGCAGGAAATGTATCCGGCAGGCGGCGCGCCCAAGGTCGAAAACTGGACCATGGAAACCTTCCTGAAGGCAGCCGAGGCTTGCCACAAGGCCGGCGTTCCGTTCGGCATCGGTCTCGGCGAAACCACCGACAGCGTCGACACCGCCGGCGCGATCTTCCAATCGTTCGGCGCCGAGCTCGTCAACGCCAAGGGCGATATCACGGTGAAGACCGATCAAGTTCGCCAGGCCATGGAGTTCTACAAGAAGCTGATCGCGTTTCTGCCGTCGGACGCGCCGTCCTGGGACGACGCCTCGAACAACAAATGGCTGATCTCCGGCCGCGGCGCGATGATCCTCAATCCGCCGAGCGCCTGGGCCGTTGCCAAGCGCGATGCGCCGCAGGTTGCCGAGCAATGCTGGACGCACGGCTTCCCGTCCGGGCCGAAGGGACGGTTTGCGCCGTACCTGCCTTACTTCTGGGGCGTCTGGAGCTTCGGCAAGAACAAGGAGGCGGCCAAGAGCCTGCTGGTTCACATGTCATCGCCCTCGTCGATCGAGAAGTTCGTCGCGGTGAGCGGCGGCTATGACCTGCCGGCCTATGCGAACATGAACAAATTCAAGACCTGGGAGGAGGAAGGTCCGCCGAAGGGAACGCTCTATCACTACCCGGACCCGCACAGGCATCAGACCCTGTCGATCGCGGCGTCACCGGCGCCGCCCAAGATCGCACAGCAGATCTACTTCCAGGCGACGCTGACCAAGATGGCGCTGCGTTTCGCGCGCGGCGAGACGATGGATCAGGCGCTCGCCTGGGCCGAGGGCGAGTGCGAAGGCTTCATGCGGAGCTAGGCCGGGGTGTGACAGGGGCGGTTCGCGCCACGTTGCGTGAGCCGCCCGTATCCGGTCCTCCAATCCGCGTGACCGCGAAGCCGAGCCTTTGCCGGCTTCGCGGTTGGAGAGTTGAAAGAAAGCTGACTTAAGGAAGCTGACATGGCCGATGTCGTCGTCGAGCAAGCTCGCGTCGTCCGTGCAAGGGGCGCGCGAAAGGGATCGAGCCTGCGCAACGCGCTCGGGCGAAAATCGACGGTTGCGTTTTTCCTGACGCTGCCGCTGATCCTCCTGATCCTGCTGCTCGTGCTCTATCCCGCTCTCTACTCGGTCCACCTCGCGACGCTGAACAAGGCGATGACCAAGTTCGTCGGCCTCAGCAACTTCACCTTCCTGTTCAAGCGCGAGACGTTCTGGATGGTGGTGCGGCAGTCTTGCATCTTCGCGGTCACCGCCGTGATCTTCAAGGCGCTGATCGGCTTCATCGTCGCGCATTTCGTCCACAACATCCCGGGCAAGAAACAACGCAAATGGCGCGGCATGCTGCTGGTACCCTGGGTGATCCCGCCGGCCATGAGCACGCTGGCCTGGCTGTGGCTGTTCGACCCCTCCTACAGCGCCTTCAACTACACGCTGTCCTTCTTCGGTGTCGGGCCGATCCCCTGGCTCGGCGACACCTTCTGGGCGCGTTTCTCCGTCATCCTCGTCAACGTCTGGTACGGCGCGCCGTTCTTCCTGATCATGTATCTGGCCGCGCTGAAATCCGTGCCCGACCAGCTGTACGAGGCCGCAGAGATCGACGGCGCCAATTGGTGGCAGAAGATCTGGCACATCACCTTGCCGATGATGCGCAACATCATCGCGATCACCACCTTGTTCTCGCTGATCGTCACCTTCGCCAATTTCGACATCGTGCGCATCCTGACATCGGGCGGCCCGCTGGATACGACGCATCTGTTCGCCACCTGGGCGTTCCAGGTCGGCATCCAGAGCAGCGACATCCCGCTCGGCGCCTGCGTCTCTCTGTTCATGGTGCCGATCCTGGCGGTCGCGGCGATCTTCATCCTGCGCGATGTCAACAAACGCGGAAACGAAGCCTGATGAGCACGCTCGCAGTCGACAAAGCCGGACCGTCCCGCAAGATCAAATACGGCAGCATGAGCCGCGACCGCGTCTGGGCGCTGCGCTGGTCCTATTTCTTCCTGGTGCTGTTCGCCATCTTCTTCCTGACGCCGCCGGTCTACATGCTGATCACCTCGCTCAAGAGCAGCGCGGAGATCTCGGCGGCGACCAACCCCTGGTGGGTGTTTCATCCGACGCTAGCGAACTATGTCGAGCTGTTGAGCTCGAACCAGTTTCTGCGCTTCTTCTGGAATTCGTCGATCATTTCGATCATCGTGGTGATCGTGACCATGATGATCAGCATCCCCGCGGCCTTCGCGCTGGCCCGGATGAAGTTCTGGGGCTCGGCGACGCTGGCCACCGGCGTCTTCCTCACCTACCTGATCCCGGACAGCCTTCTGTTCATCCCCCTGTTCAAGGTGCTCGGGGGCGTCCAGGAGCTGACCGGCATCACGCTGCTCAACAGATGGTACGTGCTGGTGTTCATCTATCCGACGCTGACCGTGCCATTCTGTACCTGGATCATGATCGGCTATTTCGCCTCGATCCCAAAGGAGCTGGATGAGGCTGCCCTCATCGATGGCGCCTCCTGGCTGCAGACGCTGACGCGGATCTTCATTCCCGTGGCGCTGCCCGGGCTGATCGCCGCCACCATCTTCGCCTTCACGGTGTCCTGGGCACAGTTCCTCTATCCCCTGGTGTTCACGACGTCGGTGGACCAGCTGGTGCTGCCGGTCGGCATCACCACCACGCTGATCAAGGGCGACGTGTTCAACTGGGGACAGATCATGACCGGCGCGCTGCTCGGCGCTGCGCCGCCGCTGGTCATCTACGCCTTCCTGATGGACTACTACATTGCCGGCCTGACCGCCGGCGCGACAAAGGGTTGATGTCTGATGGCTGACGTTGCTTTGCGGAAAGTAGTTAAGCGTTACGACGATGTCGAAGCCGTGCGCGGCATCGATCTCGACATCGCCGACCATGAGTTCATCGTGCTGGTCGGCCCCTCCGGCTGCGGCAAGTCGACGACGCTGCGCATGATCGCAGGGCTTGAGGAAATCAGCGATGGCGACATCATGATCGACGGCGACGTCGTCAACGACGTGCCACCGAAAGACCGCGACATCGCGATGGTGTTCCAGAACTACGCGCTCTACCCGCACATGACGGTCGCCGAGAACATGTCATTCGGATTGCGCCTGAAGCACTATCCCAAGGCAGAGATCAAGGCGCGGGTGACGGAGGCCGCCCGCCTCCTCGACATCACCGACCTGATCGACCGCAAGCCGAAGCAGCTCTCCGGCGGCCAGCGCCAGCGCGTCGCGATGGGCCGCGCCATCGTGCGCAATCCAAAGGTCTTCCTGTTCGACGAGCCGCTGTCCAATCTCGACGCGAAACTCCGCGTGCAGATGCGGATCGAGATCAAGAAGGTCCACCAGAAGGTGCGCACCACCACCGTCTACGTCACCCACGACCAGGTCGAGGCGATGACGCTGGCCGACCGCGTCGTGGTGATGAACAAAGGGCGCATCGAGCAGATCGGCACGCCGAACGAGCTCTATCACAAGCCGGCAACGCGCTTCGTCGCGGGCTTCATCGGCTCGCCCGCGATGAATTTCCTGCCGTGCCGGCTCGAGGACGTCGGCGGCACGCTTCAGATCCGCCTCACCGACCGCATCGCCTTTGCGCTGCCGCCGGCCCGTGCCGCACGCTACAATGCGCTGCCGCGCACCGACAAGCTGCTGCTCGGCCTCCGGCCCGAGCATCTCACCGAGTCGCACTCGCATCTGGAGCCGGGCGTCGAGAGCTTCGACACCGTGCTCGACGTCACCGAGCCGATGGGAATGGAGACGCTGGTCTATTTCGGGCTTGACGGCACGCCGGTGTGCGGCCGCGTCAATCCCAACGCCGGCGCCAAGGACGGGGCACCCATGCGTTTGGCGATGGACCTCAATAATATGCACCTGCTAAACGAGGCGACCGGCGTCGTGTTGTGACGCCGGCCCAAGAAACTCGCGCAGGCAGGGGACGATGGCGACCAACAAGAAGAAGATTTTCGTTACGCAAACTTTGTCGCAAGGGGCACGCGCCCTCCTCACCCAGCGGGACGATATCGAGCTCGTCGAGTTTCCGAACCTGATCTCGGCTGGGGATTTCGAGGCCCTGCTGAAGAGCCATGCGCCGGTCCACGGCGTGGCACTCGGCGCCACCGCTTTCGGCGAGACCGAGCTCGAGGCGTCCCGCGGCATGCAGGTGGTGACCCGCATCGGCGTCGGCTATGACGCCGTCGACGTGCCCGCCCTCTCACGCCGCAAGGTGCCGCTGATGGTTGCGGGCAGCGCGAACTCTCCTTCGGTCGCGGAAGCGGCGCTGTTCATGATGCTGACGCTCGCCAAGCGTGCGCAGGAGCTGCACGCCTGCGTCAAGGACGGCAAATGGGCGGACCGGCTCGGCATGCTGCCGTTCGATCTCTACGGCAAGACCGTACTGGTCATCGGCTTCGGTCGCATCGGCAGCCGTACCGCCAAGCGGTGCCTCGCGATGGAAATGAACGTGCAGGTCTACGATCCGTACAAGCCTGCCTCTGAGATCAAGGCTGCCGGCTGCGAACCTGTCACTGACTTCGATGCCGCACTGCCTCACGCCGATTTCGTCACCATCCACTGCCCGAAGACGCCGGAGACGATCGGCTTGTTTGACGCGGCGCGGATCGGCCGGATGAAGCCGAATTCCTATCTCATCAACACGGCACGCGGCGGCATCGTGAAGGAAGCCGCGCTTTACGACGCCCTGGTCTCCGGCAAGCTCGCCGGCGCCGGCATCGACGTGTTCGAGGTGGAGCCGCCGCCGGTCAGCAATGCACTGTTCGCCCTGCCCAACGTCATCATCGCCCCGCACGTTGCCGGCGTTACGGTCGAGGCGGTCCAGCGCATGAGCGAGCAGACCGCGCGCAACATCCTGAGTGTGCTGGACGGCGATCCTATCAGGCAGAATGTCATCAATCAGGATGTGCTGGGCTGAACGAACCCAGGGTCGGGCGGGCAATCCCGCCCGCCTTCGGAAGGCCAGAATGCGTCCCATTTTGGTGCAGATCGAGCCCCAACTCAGCCTTAATCAAGCGCGCGTAATGGAGCCGGAAGCGCGGCGGCGGTGGGACAGACTGGCCGGCGCGTCGAGCTGGAGGATGGACCCTTGTCAGAGATCGACCCGACCGACCACGCGCTGGCGACCATCGCCAGCATCCTGGAGCACCCCGAGCCCGTTCTCGTCATTCGCAAGACCGAGACCGAGATCGTGGTCGCCGGAGAGCGCGAGCATATCGACTCCGACGAACAGCAGGTCGTCGACGCGTATTCGGTCGTCGACGAGCATCCGTCAGTCGACGAGCATCCGTCAATCGAAGAGCATCCAGTGGTCGAAGAGCAGCCGCTGGTGCCGGAGCACACCGATGCCGACGGCTACAGCAAGGTCGGCCCCGGCCCGATGGTCGCGATCCGGCTCAAATGGACAGTCCATCGCGGCGATGATGACCAGTTCTACGTTCACGAGACCATCGGCGAGCAATCCGTCCCCGTGGTCAGCGGCCCCATGACGAGCGAGGCCGCGGTGCATTTCGTCGACACGCAGGAGGACGAGGCGCACCGGCGCTTCGAAGAGCTGCGCAGCGAGATCGCCGGCCGCAGCTCGCTCGCCGATTACGAGCGCAAGGGCGAAGCCTAAAGCGCGATCATCGCGCTCTAGGTTTTTGTTTGAGCATGATCTCGCCGGAAAACCACTTCGCACTTTGCGCTGACGCGGTCCTTCGGGTCCGGATCATGCTCTAGCGCTCGCGCGGGCCGAGAAAGTCCCGCTTCACCAGCTCGACGCCGGCGTGCCGCAACAGGTCGTAGGCCGTCGTGACGTGAAAGAAGAACTGCGGGACGCTGAAGGTCAGCAGCAGCGTCCGCCCGGTGAAGGGCAGCTCGGTGCCGTTCTTCAGCTTGAAGAAGACATTCCGTTCCGCCGCCGCGTCGATCTCCGCGCGCGGCAGGCTTTCGATGAACTCGATCGCGGTCGCGATGCGCGCCTGAAGCCCCGCCATGTCGTGCTCCAGCACCGGCAACGCCACCGGCTCGCACTGGGCCAGCAAGGCC
>NZ_JALBHA010000709.1:0-2499 GCF_023006445.1 Bradyrhizobium sp. SHOUNA76 | reverse complement strand
GGAGAACGAGGCGCTGGCGCAGTCGGTGGCGCCGCGCGGCCTGGTGCGGCTTGCCGTGCCCATGACGTTCGGGATCAAGGCGGTGGCGCCGCTGCTGCCGGAGTTTTTCGAGGCCTATCCGGAAGTCTCGGTCGATCTGCATTTGAGCGATGCGACCGTCGATCTGATCGGCGAAGGTTTCGACATGGCGGTGCGGATCGCGCGCCTGCCGGATTCCTCACTGATCGCCCGGCAGCTCTTCACCATGCCGCGCTACACCGTGGCCGCGCCGTCCTACCTGAAGCAACACGGCCGGCCGACGCATCCGATGCATTTGGCCGAGCACAAATGCTTCAGCTACGCCTATCTCTCCACGCCCAACGTCTGGCACTACACCAACTCGGCCGGCGAGCAGGCCAGCGTGCGCCCGGGCGGACAGCTCCGCGTCAACAACGGCGAGGCGTTGATGCCGGCTCTGATTGCGGGGCTCGGCATCGCCGAATTGCCCGAGTTCATTGTGGGTGAAGCGATTTCGTCCGGCGAGGTCGAAGTCATCCTGAAGGACTGGAGGCAGGCCGAAGGCGCCGTGCATCTGGTGACGCCGCCCGGCGGCCCGCGCCCCGCCCGCGTCGAAGCACTTGGCGATTTCCTCGCGGCCAAGCTGCCGGGCACGTGCAAGCGGCGATCGCGCGGGAAAAGCAAAGCGTCGTAGGCGCGAGCAACTTCAGCTTTCGTAGGGTGGGCAAAGCGAAGCGTGCCCACCATCTTTGACTAAGCCACCTTCACACCGTCGATCGCGACGATGCGCAGGCGTGGCTTCAGCGTTTCCTCCAGCTGCGACTTCAATTCGTGAACGCGCGGGTCGTTCGAACGCTTCGCACAGACTGCATATTGATGGACCGATTGCGCCAATGCGCGGCGCGCTTCCGGCGTCCGCGTCAATTCGGGCTTTGAAAGCCGCAACACGATCGCTGCGAGATTCACCAGCATCTCGTCCAGCGCAACGTCGATGGTCGCCAGATTTCGCATCATCCACTCTCCCTGAGAGGGCAACAGCGGGTCCGGACATGCGTTCCTGGCGGAGCCGGACATGGCTAACGCTTCGTAAACGTCTTGTTCTTGCCGGCTGGCGCGTTAGGCTGGCAGCGAAACAAGAAAAATCAGGGGAGGGCATCATCATGGATCGACGCGGTCGCTTGCGCGCGGCTGCGGCATTGCCGCTGACGGAGTCTTTAACCAAGCAGTGCCAAGGCGAAGAAACGCAAGGCGCCGTCGCGTTGCGGTCATAAACTTTGTTGTCTATATCCGCGCCGCGTTTTGTTTCCTGCTTCGTGTTTCTCAACAACCCGATCGACCGCTACATGATGCTTCGTCTTGTTTGCCTCGTCCTGTTCGCACTGTGCCTGGCCGGTCCCGCGCAGGCGCAAACCACCCAGCCGGCGACGGTTGCCAAGTCGGCAAAGAACGCGCCTTCCAAGCCGGCACCTGCTTCGCGGTCCACGCCGCAAGCTGCAGGACCGTGCGTCGGCGTGATATCGCTGCTGGGCGATCGCTTCATCGTGAAGAAGATCGGCGCGACCGTGTTCGGCAACGAGAACAAGGAGGTTCCGGTCGACGGTTTCGGGCTCGATGACCTCGTTGTCGAGCGTGTGAGGGCCGCGGTCGGCTCCGGTTTTGTCGTCCGCAGGATCGCCGCCGATAAATCCGCATTCAGTTCCTACGATCCCGGGCTTGGCATGTTCGCTCGCAGCGACAAGGCCGGCGCCATCGTCCGACAAGTTGCCGGTCAGGCCGGATGCAAACGCTATGTCGTCGTGATCAAGGGAATACGCCAGGGTGGATTCTTCGGCATCGGTGTCATGAAGGGCAGCCCGTTGTACAACATGGCCGACATCTACGCGGTAATACGGATCTACGTTCATGACGGGCAAAGCTTCGATATTCTGAAGAGCGGCGAAGGCTCGATCAGCGGAAGCAACTTTATGACCGGGCCCCCGACGCTGCGTATCGATTGGGCGCAGTGGCCAGAACCGCCGGAAGCCGCCAACAATCCAGTGATGCGCGCGTCGACGCGGCAACTGCTCGGCAACGTCCTCGACAAGAGCCTGCCTACCTTGTTGCAGTCGCAGTAGTTGAGGAGATCCGGCCAACCGGTCGACACCCCCCTCCAGGCCCCCGCCGGGGAGGGTGCAAGCGCACGGCTATCGCAACACAATCCATTCCGGTTAGGCTGCCTCCCAACAACGAAAACAATCGGGGAGGTACCAACCAATGAACCGCCGCGAACTCCTGAAGGCCGCTGCCGTGCTGCCGCTCGCACAGGCAGCTTGCTCTCAATCAAGCTTTGCCCAAGCTCTCTACCCCTCGCGCAACATCACCCTGATCGTGCCGTTTCCGGCCGGAGGCCAGGCCGATCTCGCGGCACGGCCCGTCGCCATGGCGCTGGAGCGGATTCTCGGCAAGCCCGTGATCGTCGATAACAGGGCCGGAGGCGGCGGCGGCTCGGTCGGCAATGCCGCG
>NZ_JALBHA010000708.1:0-2520 GCF_023006445.1 Bradyrhizobium sp. SHOUNA76 | reverse complement strand
TACCCCAAGATCGAGATCAAGCTGACCATCGGCAATCGCGAAGAGATCCGCGAGGCCATGCACGGCTACGACCTCGATTTCGCGGTGATGGGTCGGCCACCGGCCGACGTCCCCGTCATCGTCATGCACAACCGCGACGACGCCGATCCCGCCATCGACATCATCACGGACATGAAGACGTTTTTCCTGCGTTCGCTGGATATCGCCGCAAAGGCCGGCATCGCGCGCGACAAGATCGTGCTCGATCCCGGCATCGGCTTCGGCAAGACCGCCGAGCAGAGCATGATCGCGCTGGCGCGCTTACGCGAGTTCGAGATGTTCGGCCTGCCGATCCTGGTCGGTGCCTCGCGCAAGCGCTTCATCGCCTCGGTGTCGCCGTCGGAGCCGAAAGAACGGCTCGCCGGCTCGATCGCCGCGCATCTGATCGCCGCGCAACGCGGCGCAAAAATCATCCGGACCCATGACGTCGCCGAGACCTTGCAGGCCCTGCGGGTCGCGAACGCAATCGAGGGCAAGCAATGACCGATACGATCTTCGTCACCGGCCTGTCGATCCATGCCCGCCACGGCGTGATGGATCACGAGACCGAGGTCGGCCAGCGCTTCGTCATCGATCTCGAACTCTATACCGACCTGTCGGAGCCCTCGCGCAGCGACCGGCTCGCCGATACGGTGTCCTACGCCGACGTTGTGGCGACGACGACGGCGGCGTTCAAGAACACCAATTACAAGCTTTTGGAGCGCGCCGCCGGCGCGGTGGCCGACGCCATCCTGTCGAGCTTCCCGCGCATCCGCGCCGTGAAGATCACGGTGCACAAGCCGCATGCGCCGATCGCCGCGATCTTCGACGATGTCGGCATCATGCTGACGCGCTCGCGGCATCCATAACATGGCAAGCGTGCTGATCGCACTCGGCGGCAATATCGGCGATGTCCGCGCGACGTTCGGCAAGGCCATCGCGCATATCTGCGGCATGGCGCAAGCCGCACTGATCGCGCGCTCCTCGGACTACGCGACGCCGCCCTGGGGCGACGAGGACCAGGCGCCCTTCATCAATGCCTGCATCGAGATCGAGACCGGCCTCGATCCCCACGCGCTATTGTTCGTGCTGCAGAAAGTCGAGCAGAAATTCGGTCGCACGCGTGACAAGGAACGGCGCTGGGGACCGCGCACGCTAGATCTCGACATGATCGCCTATGACGATGTCTCCTTGCAGAAGCCCGACCTGACCTTGCCCCATCCGCGCCTGTTCGAGCGCGCCTTCGTGCTGGTGCCGCTGGCCGAAATCGCGCCCGACCGCGTGATCTCGGGCATTCGTGTGCGTGACGGGCTCGCCAGCGTCTCGACGCAAGGCATTGAGCGGCTTCCGGATACCGGTTAACCAAAAACGACCGTTTGCAGGGACGGTCTGCCGTGGCAAATTCGCCTGCGAATAACGAGACGTTTGGGAGCCCCTCGCCGCATGACCTCCGTGACTGACGACCTGCCGCTGGCGGCGGATTTTCCCCAAGCCACCGTCGAAGATTGGCGCAAGCTGGTCGATGGCGTGCTGAAGGGCGCGCCGTTCGAAAAGCTGGTCGGCAAGACCTACGACGGCCTGAAGATCGAGCCGCTCTATCCGCGCGCCAAAGGCGTTGCGCCGGTGGTGGGCCGGCCGGCCGCCGCACCCTGGCAAATCATCCAGCGGATCGACCATCCCGACGCGGCGCTCGCGAATGCGCAGGCGTTGCAGGATCTGGAGAACGGTGCGACCGGGCTCGCGCTGGTGTTCGCCGGCGCCAATGGCGCGCGCGGTTTCGGCCTGGAACCTTCGGCCGAGTCCGTCGCAAAGGTCCTGAAGGACATTCACCTCGACGCCGGCATCGGCATCGAGCTCGAGGTCGGACCGCAATCGCGGATGGCGGCGATCCACGTCGCGGAATATGTGAAGTGCAAGGGCCTCGATCCCGCCGCCTGCGACATCCGCTTCGGGCTCGATCCGCTCGCGGCCGGCGCGGTGTGGGGCCACAGTCCTTATACCTGGGAGGAGATTGCTCCGGCCGTCACCGGCGCCATCAAGGGGCTTGCCGGGCTCGGCTTCAAGGGACCGTTCGCATCCGCCGACGGACGCGTGATCCACGACGCCGGGGGCTCCGAGGTACAGGAGCTTGCCTTCGTGCTCGCCTGCGGCGTTGCTTACTTGCGCGCGATCGAAGGCGCCGGCATTCCGCTGGAACAGGCGCAAGGCATGGTCTATGCGCGGCTTGCCGCCGATGCCGACCAGTTCCTGACCATGGCGAAATTCCGCGCGCTGCGGCTGTTGTGGGCCCGCATCGAGACGGCCTGCGGGCTGACGCCAAAACCGCTGTTCATTGCCGCCGATACGGCCTGGCGCATGCTGACGCAGCGCGACCCCTACGTGAACATGCTGCGCGCGACCATCGCGACGTTTGCGGCCGGGCTTGCCGGTGCCAACGCGATCACCGTGCTGCCGCACACGCTGGCACTCGGCCTGCCCGATCCGTTCGCGCGGCGCGTGGCG
>NZ_JALBHA010000707.1:0-2531 GCF_023006445.1 Bradyrhizobium sp. SHOUNA76 | reverse complement strand
GCTGCAGATCGTCGCGGGCGGTCCGGCATGGCTCCATCCGGGTCGCTCCGGCACGATCCAGATCGGGCCGCAGAACGTGCTCGGCACTTTCGGCGAAATGCACCCGCGCGCGCTCGAGGCGCTCGGCGCCGACGGCCCGCTGATGGTGTTCGAGGTGATCCTCGACCGGATCCCCGAGGCCAAGAAAAAGCCGACCCGCGCCAAGCCCGTGATCGAGCTGTCGGCGTTCCAGCCGGTGTCGCGCGACTTCGCCTTCATCGTCGATCGTACCGTGAAGGCCGGCGACATCGTGCGTGCCGCGCAAGGCGTCGACAAGAAGCTGATCACCGGCGTGAGCGTCTTCGACGTCTATGAGGGCAAGGGCATCGACGACGGCAAGAAGTCGATCGCGGTCGCAGTCATGCTCCAGCCGCGCGAGAAGACGCTGACCGACCAGGAGATCGAAGCTGTCGGCGCCAAGATCGTGGCGGAGGTCACGAAGAAGACCGGCGGCACGCTCCGAGCATGATGCCGAAAAGTGTGAAGCGGTTTTCGGACAACATCATGCTCCAGAATCATAGAGCATGACCCTCGCTGATTTCCTGCCCAAGGACGTCAGCCTCACCATTGCGATGGCGCTCTGCGCCGTCGCTTTCGTTTCGGGTACCGCACGCGGCTTCTCCGGCTTCGGCTCGGCGCTGATCTTCATGCCGCTGGCGAGCAGCATCGCTGCGCCGCGGCTCGTTGCCGCGTTGCTGCTGGTGATCGATTTTGTTTCGGCAGCGCCGCTGCTGCCGGACGCGTGGCGGAAGGCGGATCGCAAGGCCACCGCCGTGATCGTGCTGGGTGCGCTGATCGGCGTCCCCGTCGGCACCTATTTCCTCAGCGTGCTCGAGCCCGTCACCACGCGCTGGATCATCTCCTGCTTCGTCGCTGCGCTGTTGCTGCTTCTGCTGTCGGGCTGGCGCTATCGCGGCAAGGACCACGCCTGGCTCTCGGTCGGCATCGGCGGCCTCTCGGGCTTCTGCAGTGGCCTGGCGCAGACCGGCGGCCCGCCGATCGTCGGCTATTGGCTCGGCCGCCCGATCGCACCGATCGTCGCGCGCGCCAATATCGTGCTGTTCTTCGGCGCGTCCGATCTCTTGTCGATGATCAGTTACGCGACGACGGGCTTGATCTCGCGCGAGTCGCTGCTGCTGTCGCTGGTCGTCGGCCCGGTCTATGCGATTGGTGTCGCGTTCGGCGCCTCGCTGTTCGGACGCGCGAGCGAGCGGGTGTTTCGCGGCATCTGCTACGCGCTGATCGCGATGGCGGTGATCGCGGGGCTGCCGGTGCTGGACAGGGTGTTGCGGTAACTCTCTCCGTCGCCCCCGCGAACGCGGGGACCCCCATACCGCGTGATCTATCGAGTAGACACAGGTCTGTACCGATAAAGGTCCTGAACGGCGAGTCTTCGCCCAACTACGCCCTGTGGTTATGGGTCCCGGATCTGCGCTTCGCTTGTCCGGGACGACAGTGGAGTTTGCTGCGGCTTAGTTGGCCTATTGCCGCGGCGCCCTACGCTTTTTCGTCGATTGCGTCGGTACGTCGGCCGGATCGTCCTTCAACGCGCCGATCTTGCGCAACGCTGCGTCCGCGGCGCGCTCGCCGCTTTCCCAGGCGCCGTCGACGGTGCCCCATAGCGTCTCATGGGTGGCCTCGCCGGCGAGAAACACATTGCCGATCGGCTCCGCCAAGACTTTTCGCGAGAGCTGACCGCCGGGGGAGGCCGCAGACATCGCGCCCATCACGAAAGGCGACGCATTCCAGCGCGTGGCTGTGGTCTTCTGCACGGCGGCCGCGGCCTCGCTGCCGAACAATTTCGTGATCCATTCCCTGGCGAAGGCCACCATCGCCTTCTCGCCCTGTTCCGAGAGATCGCGGCCGAACGCGCCGCCGACGTCGATGGAGCAGAGCGAGGAGCCGCCGATATTGGCGAACATGAGCGCCGTGCGCGCCGAATTGCTTTGCTCGATGAGGATATCGTCGCGCGACAGGCCGAGCGGATTGCCGGGCAATTGCAGCATGATGCGATCGTAGCTGCCGAGACCGAGCTTCGATGCCGCGTCTAATGTGCGCTTGGGAATGTCGGGCGTGAACTTGATCGCGCCTGATGTCAGCACATTGGTCGAGACCGTGACGATGACGGCGCGCGCGGCGATCTTGCCGGCTTGCGTCTCCACGCTGACGTCGCGGTTGCTCCAGGCGATTCGGCTTGCCGGCGTCGACAGCACCACCGGCGCCTGCTCGCCGAGCTTGGTGATCAGCGTGCCCAGGCCCTGACGGCAGGCGATCGCCGCGTTGCGGTCCTGCGCGCGTCCCTTGTCGATCGCGGACAGCTCCTTGAGGTCCTTGCCTGCAAAGCTCGCGCCCAACATGAATTCGGCTGCGCCCGCCCAGTCGCCGAGATCCTTCGGCAGCACGGACGCACAAGAGGTATCCAGCTTGCCACGCGCGGCCTCGTCGATGGCGCGGTTGGCACGAACCAGCGCCGCCAGGAACTGCTCGGTCTC
>NZ_JALBHA010000706.1:0-2532 GCF_023006445.1 Bradyrhizobium sp. SHOUNA76 | reverse complement strand
CCAGCCTCGAGATCGCCACGCAGTGCCTCGAGACGCCGTCACGGCCCGCGGCCAAATCGCCCGCCCTCAAGGGCCCGCGCCGCGTCGCCGGCTGAACCCTTCATCCATGTCGACCATTCAAGAAGGCGCCAAGAACCAGACCATGAACCAGCATCTGCGTTCCGAACCCATTCCGTTCATCGACGTCGGCTCGCAGCGCCGCCGGCTCGGCGCCTCACTGGATGCCGCGGTCAAGCGCGTGATGGACCATTGCCAGTTCGTCAACGGTCCTGAAGTCGCCGAGTTCGAGAAGCAGCTCGCGGCCTACAGCGGCGCCAAGCATGTGATCGGCTGCGCCAGCGGCACCGACGCCATCCTGATGGTGATGATGGCGAAGAATGTCGGGCCCGGCGATGCCGTGCTGTGTCCGTCCTTCACCTTCATCGCAACCGCCTCGCCCGTGGCGCGGACCGGCGCGACGCCGGTTTATGTCGACGTCGATGAAGCCACCTTCAACATGAGCCCGGAGTCGTTGAAGCGCGGCATCGCGGCTGCGCGGAAGGCCGGCCTCAAGCCCGTCGCGGTCATTCCGGTCGATCTGTTCGGCCAACCGGCCGATCACGACGCCATCGCCGAGATCGCCAAGGCCGAGGGCCTGTTCGTGCTCGATGACGCCGCACAGGGCTTTGGCGCGAGCTACAAGGGCCGCAAGCTCGGTACTTTCGGGCTCGCCACTGCGACCAGCTTTTTCCCGGCAAAGCCGCTCGGCTGCTTCGGCGACGGCGGCGCCATCTTCACCGATGACGACGAGCTCGCGGCGACACTGCGCAGCATCCGCGTGCACGGGCAGGGCGTCGACAAATACGACAATGTCCGCCTCGGCCTGACCGGCCGGCTCGACACCATGCAGGCCGCGGTCCTGATCGAGAAGCTGAAGATCTTTGACGACGAGATCGCCGCCCGCAACAGGGTTGCGGAGCGCTACGCGCGTGGCTTGTCCAACGTCGTCACCGTGCCGCGTCTGGCGCCCGGCAACACCTCGGTCTGGGCGCAGTACACGATCCGACTGCCGAAGGGGACCGATCGCGACGGTTTCGCTGCCGCGCTAAAAGCCCAGGGCGTGCCGACCGCGATTTATTACGGCAAGTCGATGCATCAGCAGACCGCCTACAAGCAATATCCGGTTGCCGACGGCGGCCTGCCTGGCTGCGAGAGCCTGTCGCAGGACGTCATCAGCCTGCCGATGCACGCCTACCTGACCGAAGCCGATCAGGAGCGCGTGATCGCCGCCGTGCGCGGTGCGCTGGCGGGCTGATTTCGCGGTGGTTCTTCACCTCTCCCGCTTGCGGGAGAGGCCGCGCCGAAGGCGCGGGTGAGGGGTCTCTCCTCTGGGGGAGTCTTCGTCGTTGAGACACCCTCTCGCCAGCCCTCCCCCGCAAGCGGGGGAGGGGGCGCGCTTCCTCCACGGCTAGCACCTAGACCTAATCGCGCCATGCTCTAAAACAGACGCATGCTCGGACGCATCTTCACGGTCGGTGGTTACACGCTGCTCTCGCGGCTGACGGGATTTGCCCGCGACATCATGCTCGCGGCGATCCTCGGCGCCGGCCCGGTGGCCGACGCCTTTTTCGTCGCGCTGCGGCTGCCCAATCACTTCCGTGCGATCTTCGCCGAGGGCGCCTTCAACGCCGCCTGGGTGCCGGCCTATGCCCATGTCCATGGCGAGAAGGGCGAGGCGGCGGCACATTTGTTCGCCGATCGCATCTTCACGTTGCTGCTGGCCTCGCAAGTTCTGCTGCTGGTCGTCGCCTGGCTGTTCATGCCGCAGGCCATGAGCATCCTCGCGCCGGGCTTTTCCGAGGATGCCGAGCAGCGCAAGCTCGCGATCGAGCTGACCCGGATCACCTTTCCCTATCTGCTGCTGATCACGCTGGTGACGCTCTATGGCGGCATGCTCAACGTGATGCAGCGCTTTGCCAGCGCCGCGGCGGCCTCGATCTTCCTCAACGTCGCCATGATGATGACGCTGGCGGTTGCCGTCTGGTTTCCGACCGCGGGCCACGCCGCGGCCTGGGGCGTGCTGATCTCCGGCTTCCTGCAATATTTCCTGCTCGCCGGCGATCTCGCGCGCCATGGCGGCCTGCCGCGCTTTGCCCCGCTCAAGCTCGACGAAGACGTCCGTGGCTTCTTCAAGGCGCTGGGCCCGGCGACGCTGGGCTCGATGGGCACGCAGGTCGCGCTGTTCGCCGATACCATCATCGCGACCTTTTTGCCGGCCGGCGCGCTGTCGGCGCTCTATTATGCCGACCGGCTCAACCAGCTCCCGATCGGCGTGATCGGCATCGCTATCGGAACGGTGCTGCTGCCGGAGATGTCGCGGCGGATCACGGCCAACGACCTTGACGGCGCGATGAAAGCGCAGCGCCGCGCGTTCGACTTCACGTTGCTGTTCTCGATCCCGTTCGTCGCGGCGTTCCTGACCGTGCCCGACGCGATCATGCGCGCGCTGTTCGCCCGCGGCGCCTTCTCGAAGGCCGATGCCGCCGCCGCGGG
>NZ_JALBHA010000705.1:0-2533 GCF_023006445.1 Bradyrhizobium sp. SHOUNA76 | reverse complement strand
TGTCACGCCCGCGCGCAGCGCCGAATTGGCAGGGTTCGAAACGACGCGCCGGCCGGCACTTCGCGCGTAAACGCGCCCAAGCGCGGCGAACCGCTGGCTTCCGTTACGCGCGATCAGCTGCTCGTCGGAATCCGGCCGATAGATGACATCGCAATTGCCGACCAGCGTGACCGGAGCGCGGTAACCCAGTGGATTGCCCTCATTGTATGTGAGATCTGCAAGGTTGGTCGCAAGCAATTCAACGCCGTGCAGCCCGATGATCGAGCCTCGCGCAGCCTTGACCTCGACGGTTCGCACCTGCGGATTGCAGCGCGACTTCGCCTGAGGATATTCCTGCACGGCCGCGCGGGCATATGACAGCACCTCCCCGCTCTCATACACGCGATCAATGACGAGGCGCTGGACGTTTTCGGCCAGAAGAGCCCTGTTGACGAGGTGCGCGCCGGTCACCGGAGACGGATCGAACGCAACCACCTTGGCGATCCGCGGACCACCCGACTTGGTCGCAAGCGCTACGAATTGCGCTAAGCCGGCACCGAGGGAATGCCCCGTCGAAACGATCTGCGGCTTCCGGGCGGCCCGCTTGTAGCAGTCCAGGCTCTGGATCTGCCTCATGATCGTATCGACGTTGCGCTGCAGCTGCTGATAATAGTCGTCGTAGGGCGAACCGAACCGGCTGAAGTTCGAGTACCAATCGCCCCCGGAAAACCCTACGGTGCCGCGAAACGCAATGCTCACTTCGCTGCAGGCTCCACGCGCGGCGGCGCGTGTCCGTGCCCACACCTGGTATGTCGGGCCGCTGCCGAAGTTCCAGCCGCGCCTGGCGTAAGCCGCCTTGCAGGCCTCATCCGCCCAATCGAGGCAATCGAGATACGTGTCGCTGCCGAATTGATAGCGCCAGGGCTTGAAGATCTTCCGCGCGTGACCTCTCAGGTCGTCCTGCGAGGCCGGGATCGTACTCTGCACCGCGAAATCGACTTCCTCGCCGAGGCCGGCATCGCGCATGGTGTTCAGCGTGCCGACCGGCTTATATGCCGTGGACGACTGGATGGCATAAGGCAGGTAATAGTCGGCATATCTGTAGACATAGGCCGCCAGGATATCGGGATCATTGTTGGACTGAGCCGCGGCGGGCTGAACGGCTGAAAGCCAGACAGCGGCCGCCGCGCAGGCGAGAATGACCCGGAATGCTGCAAAACAAAACCGCATGGCAACATCTCCAAATATGAAAGACAATCTATGGCTGCATGAGACCATAGCTGCTGCTTCTTGACAATATCGAGCGTCGGCTCGGCGGCGAGCGTCGGGAACGGAAATCAGCCCAGAGGACGGAGACCCTGCCTCCTCGAGCGCCGTTCGATGAGCGCCGCAACGATCGCATAGACAACGAATATTCCGATCGCGATCGGAGCGCCCTCGATGATTCTCCAGCCCAGGCTGACCACCTTGTGGGCCACACTGCCGACGTCGCCGCCGTAAACGATGCAATCGCCCACGCCTCCCTCGTTCGGCGAGCATTTGGGGTTGACGAGATAGCTGATCGAAAGCATCGGGCCGAAATAGGGAACGAATGCGCAGATGAGACTGACCGCCAAAGCCAGCAGCAATCGGATCCATAGCCGGGACCATCCCAGCGTGATCAGCCAGCAGCAGGCGGCCAGCCACAGTGCCGCCAGCCCGTCGCCAAAGCGAGAGCCGACCAGCAAGCTCGCCTCCAGCGCATGACGGATGATTTCCGCGGCAGAAGATCCGATGGGACAGCCGGCATCGGTGCCGGGCTGGCATCCTGAGATGGCCGCGAAGAGAGACGTGAGCAGGATCGCCAGTTCCGGCACAAAGGGGAGGACAACGAACAGCAACAGGATCGCTCTCCAGCGCCGACGATGAGAATTCCCGTCAGGTTGCGATGTCATGCTGGCGCGGGCGACATTCCCCAAATGATCTTCCGCGAAGACCCCTGCCCTTACTACCTCTGATACAGGCTGACCGCAACGAGCATCGTTCGGTTCGCCCGAGACGGTCCTGGTGCCGCAGCAACCAATATCTCACACGCCCGTGAGACGACTTCGCGTCTCCCGTTCCGACGAAACGTCGGCTGGCCTGACGAAGCCATTTTCCCAGCGTCGCGAAAACCGCCGGAAAGAGATGGGGTCTAGAGTGGCCCTGAATGATCAACAGCGGAGTTCGGTCATGTGGAATCAACTGTTCAGCCTGATCTACCGCCTGTCCTGCCGGGCGACCCTGATCGAAATCGGCACCCATCGGCTGGCGCGCTAGCGGCCAAGCTGGCGCGATTTAGGTAAGGCGGATTGACCGGATAGCGGGGATGGCCATGCGTAAACTCATCCTGATCGTCGCTATGTCGCTGCTCGCAAGCGAGGCCCATGCCGGCGGCTCGCGCAGCCTCAGTCTTGCGGCGAGCACTTCCAATCAACAGGCGACCGAGCAGCCGGCCGCACCGGCGCCTGACGCATCGCAAGCGGTGCAGTCGCCGGCAGCAGCATTGCCTGCAACGACGACGCCGACCTCGCTC
>NZ_JALBHA010000704.1:0-2534 GCF_023006445.1 Bradyrhizobium sp. SHOUNA76 | reverse complement strand
TGCATCAAGCGCTGGCCGCCGCCCGGGCGCGCGGCCATGAAGCCGTGATCCTGCTCGGCGATGCTCCCTATTACGCCCGCTTCGGCTTCTCAGGCGAGAACACCGGCGCGCTGGCACTGCCCGGCCCGTTCGAACGCGACCGCCTGCTGGCGATCGAGTTCGCGGAAGGCGCGCTCGACGGCGCCGAAGGGATGATCGTCCCGACCGGCGCGGTCCTATCCAAACGGAGGGTAGTTCGCGCCCTCCATGCGCACGCGGCCTAAGGTCTTGCCATGATGGCGACGACCGAAGCCGCGTAAAGCGGCAACGCCCGGCTGCGCCTGCGCCGATCCCTGTCCTTTGGGGTTGCGTGAGCCCCGGAAACGCCCTTTAACCCCCGCGAAACATCCCCTTCAGTCGAGGCCCAAGACATGTCCCGTCGCCTGATTTCCACCGGCTCCCCGTTCGAGAAGACCGCCGGCTACAGCCGCGCCGTGATCGACGGCGAGTTCGCCTTCGTCGCGGGAACCACGGGCTATGACTACACCACGATGACGATGCCGGCCGATGTCACGAGCCAGTCACGCAACTGCTTCAAGACCATCGAAGCTGCCCTGAAGGAGGGCGGTTTCGAGATGGCCGACATCGTCCGCGTGACCTACTACCTCACCGACATCAAGGACGCAGACGCGCATTTCGCCGTCTGCGGCGAAGTCCTCGGCGACATCCGCCCGGCCGCAACGCTTCTCGTCGTCTCGGCGCTCTACAAGCCCGAGATGAAGGTCGAGATCGAAGCCACCGCCAAGCGCCGCAGCGCCTGATCCACCCCTCACCCTTTGTCCGCCAGAACGTTCCGGAGAAACCATCCCATGAGCCCCGCCTCGCAGATCTACGCGAAGATCACCGGTCCCATCGTCATGGTCGGCTTCGGCTCCATCGGCAAAGGCACGCTGCCGCTGATCGAGCGGCATCTCGACTACGACAAGTCGCGCGTCACCGTGATCGATCCCAAGGACGAGGGCCGCAAGGCGCATTGCGAGAAGCACAATGTCCGCTTCATCCAGAAGGGTGTGACCAAAGATAATTATCGGGAGCTGCTGACCCCGCTGCTCACCGAGGGCGGCGGCCAGGGCTTTTGCGTCAATCTCTCGGTCGATACCGGTTCCACCGACATCATGGAGCTCTGCAACGAGCTCGGCGCGCTCTACATCGACACCGTCAACGAGCCCTGGCTCGGCTTCTATTTCGATTCGTCGAAGGGCCCGGAAGCGCGCTCCAACTACGCGCTTCGCGAAGCGACGCTGGCCGCCAAGAGGGCGCGCCCCACGGGCTCGACGACCGCCGTCTCCTGCTGTGGCGCCAATCCCGGCATGGTCTCGTTTTTCGTCAAGCAGGCGCTGCTCAATGTTGCCGCCGATCTGAAGCTCAATGCGCCCAAGCCGAAGACCAAGGCCGAATGGGCCGACCTGATGCGGCAAGCCGGCATCAAGGGCATCCACATTGCCGAACGCGACACCCAGCGCTCCAAGAAGCCGAAAGAGCCGGATGTCTTCGTCAACACCTGGTCGGTGGAAGGCTTCCTGTCGGAAGGCGTGCAGCCGTCCGAGCTCGGCTGGGGCACCCATGAAAAATGGATGCCCGAGAATGCAAAGACCCATGAAGCCGGCTGCGGCGCCGCCATCTATCTGATGCAGCCCGGCGCCAACACGCGCGTGCGCACCTGGTGCCCAACCCGCGGCGCGCAATATGGCTTCCTCGTCACCCACAACGAGTCGATCTCGATCGCGGATTACTTCACGGTGCGCGACGCCTC
The DNA here is from genome assembly GCF_023006445.1 of Bradyrhizobium sp. SHOUNA76. Lineage (NCBI taxonomy): Bacteria > Pseudomonadati > Pseudomonadota > Alphaproteobacteria > Hyphomicrobiales > Nitrobacteraceae > Bradyrhizobium > Bradyrhizobium sp. SHOUNA76. Next base: position 742 of record NZ_JALBHA010000704.1, on the reverse strand, counting down.
GGGCACGGCGGTCTATCGGCCGACCTGCCACTATGCCTATCACCCGGCCGACGATGCCGTGCTGTCGCTGCATGAGATGTTCGGCCGCGCGGCGAAGATGCAGGAGAAGCACCACATCCTCGACGAGAACGAGATCGTCGACGGCATCGACGAACTCGGCGTGCTGCTGTTCGGCCACGACAACAACGCCTACTGGTACGGCTCGCAGCTCTCGATCGAAGAGACCCGCAAGCTCGCGCCATACCAGAACGCCACCGGCCTGCAGGTGACCTCCGCCGTGCTCGGCGGCATGGTCTGGGCGCTGGAAAACCCGAAGGAAGGCATCGTCGAAGCTGACGAGATGGATTTCGATCGCCTGCTGGAAATCCAGCTGCCCTATCTCGGCCCGGTGAAGGGCTTTTACACCGACTGGACGCCGCTGACGGATCGTCCCGGCCTGTTCCCGGAAGATATCGACACGTCTGATCCGTGGCAGTTCAAGAACATCCTCGTGCGGTGATAACGAGCCGTCATGCCCGGGCTTGTCCCGCCTGCGCGGCCGAAGCCGCTTCGGCGCGGCAAAGGCCCGGGCATCCACGGACTTTCTTTCTGCAGCTCCAAGAACGTGGATGGCCGGGACAAGCCCGGCCGTGACGCTGCCAACCAGAACTCGCTACTTCTTCTCCATCGGCGGCGCGATCTTCTCGGCCGGAGCCGGCGGCAGCGCGGGCTTGGTCGCCGCGCCCTGCGTCTGCGGATCGGG
>NZ_JALBHA010000703.1:0-2537 GCF_023006445.1 Bradyrhizobium sp. SHOUNA76 | reverse complement strand
CCACGGCGGATGCCGTCGCGGCGCCGCCGGCGCCGGGACCGACAAGCGTGATCGGCGGAATGCCCTCGCCGTCGATCGTGACCGCATTGGTGACACCCATCACCTGCGCGATCGAGGAGGATTTGGGGACCATGGTCGGATGCACGCGCTGCTCGATGCCCTTGGCGGTGCGCACCGCAACGCCGAGCAGCTTGACGCGGTAGCCGAGATCGGAGGCCGCGCGCAGATCTTCCGGTGCGATGGACGAGATACCTTCGACATACACCGCGCTTTGAGCAACTTTCGTGCCGAAGGCGAGGCTGGCAAGGATTGCAAGTTTTTGCGCGGTGTCGTGACCATCCACATCGAAGGACGGGTTGGCCTCGGCATAACCGAGCCGCTGCGCGTCCTTGAGGCATTCGGCGAAGGACAGACCTTCCTGCTCCATCCGGGTCAGGATGTAATTGCAGGTGCCGTTGAGGATACCGTAGACGCGGTTGATGCCGGTTCCGGCGAGACCCTCGCGCAACGTCTTGATGACGGGGATCGCGGCGCCGACGGCTGCCTCATAATTCAGCGCACCGCCGTGCTTTTCGGCCGCCTTGGCGAGCTTGAGACCGTGCTTGGCCAGCAGCGCCTTGTTGGCGGTGACGACCGACTTGCCGGAGCTGAGTGCGGCCTCGACCGCCGACAGGGCGGGATCGCCCGCGCCACCCATCAGCTCGACGAAGCAATCGATGCCGGGATGAGTGGCCAGCGCCATCGGATCCCTGGCCCATTCGACGCCGCGCAGATCGACGCCGCGCTTCTTCGCCTTCGAGCGCGCGGTGACGGCAACGACACGGATGCCGCGGCCGCTGCGGCCCGCGAGCACACGGGCCTGCGTTTCAATCAAACGGACCACTTCGGCGCCCACGGTGCCGAGCCCCGCTATGCCCACTTTCAGGGGTGCAACCATGATGTCTTAGAAAACCTGCCGAAGAGAACTTAACGCCGATTGGCGAGCGGAACGACGTTGTGCAACGTTTCGATGCCGCTTTCAAGGAAGCGTCGCACGCCGCGCGCGGCCTGCCTGATCCGTTGCTCGTTTTCCACCATGGCGATGCGGACATATCCTTCACCATGCTCGCCGAAGCCGACGCCGGGCGACACCGCGACGCCGGATTTCTCGACCATCAGGGTCGCGAACTGCATGCTGCCGACGCTGCGGAAGGCTTCCGGCAGCGGCACCCAGGCGAACATCGAGGCCTCCGGCGGCGGAATCTCCCAGCCTGCGCGGCCGAACGATTCAACCAGCGCATCGCGGCGCTTGCGGTAGGTGTCGCGCATCTCCTTGACGCACTCGTCAGGGCCGTTCAGCGCCGCGGTCGCCGCGACCTGGACCGGCGTGAAGGCGCCGTAATCGAGGTAGGATTTGACGCGGGCGAGCGCCGCGATCACCCGCTCATTGCCGACCGCGAAGCCCATGCGCCAGCCGGCCATCGAATAGGTCTTCGACATCGAGGTGAACTCGACGGTGACATCGATCGCACCCGGCACCTGGAGCACCGAGGGCGGCGGATTGTTCTCGTCGAAATAGACCTCGGCATAAGCGAGATCGGACAGGATCAGGATCTCGTGCTTCTTCGCGAAGGCGACGAGGTCCTTATAGAAGTCCAGGCTCGCGACATAGGCGGTCGGGTTCGAAGGATAGCAGACGACGAGCGCGAGCGGCTTCGGGATCGAATGCACGATCGCCCGCTCCACCGCCTCGAAGAACTGCGGCGTCGGCTCGGAGGGCACCGAGCGGATGACGCCGCCCGCCATCAAAAAGCCGAAGGCGTGAATCGGGTAGCTCGGGTTCGGACAGAGGATGACGTCGCCGGGCGCCGTGATCGCCTGCGCCACATTGGCAAAGCCCTCTTTCGAGCCGAGCGTCGCCACGATCTGAGTGTCGGGGTTGAGCTTCACGCCGAAGCGGCGGGCGTAGTAGCCGGCTTGGGCCCGGCGCAGTCCGGGGATACCGCGGGACGCCGAGTAGCGATCGGTGCGCGGCTTGCCCAGCGTCTCCTTCAGCTTCTCCAGCACATGCGCCGGGGCCGGCAGGTCCGGATTGCCCATGCCGAGGTCGATGATGTCGGCGCCAGCATTCCGCGCGGCCGCCTTGGCCCGGTTGACCTGCTCGAACACGTAAGGCGGAAGGCGGCGGATGCGGTAAAATTCTTCCATGGCTCTCTGGGCTCCGGGCAACCGGTCAAGACAGAATCGACAGGACGGACGACGATTCGGAAAGGCGCTCAGGATCGTCGTGAAAACTACTCAAAATCAAATGCTTAGAGCAATCATCGACAACGAAGACTGAAGTCGTTCGCCCTGACTCTCGGCTGAACCGGGATCTTTTAGCACGGCAAGGCGGGGGCGCCAGCGATTACCTTGCGGCGCCTCATTTCGCGTCCTTGCCGGCAGCGGCCTGGCGATCGCGCGCGGCGGCGAGCTCGGCCTCGATCTTGGCGCGCTGCTCCAGCGGGATGGTCGCCTGATCGCGATCCGGCGGCAGGTCGTGCACCGGCAGGTAGGTG
>NZ_JALBHA010000702.1:0-2543 GCF_023006445.1 Bradyrhizobium sp. SHOUNA76 | reverse complement strand
CGGGGTCTGGGCCTCGGCGGCAAACGGAACGGCCAACGCCGTCGCCGTCAACAGGGCGAGAAGTCGCCCACGCGGCCGGACGGACGCGGCCAAGTAACGGAAATTCATTGCGGAAAACCCTTTCTGAACGGGAAGTGCCCGAACCGCTCCGAAGCGCCGAACCTAGCCGCCTTGGGCGCGGCTCTCTTCCCGTCAATTGAGGCAGATAAGTGACGGGCTCGGCGCTCTTGCGCGATTGCCCGCCTTCTTAACGTGGCCGACGAAAAGATCAATGCCGACAAGCGCCTTTGGCCACATCCGCAGCTGCACCCCGGTGAAATTCCCTGTGATAGGATTCAGGCCTACCGGTCCTCGAATCAACGTGTGCTGATGTTCATGTTCCAACGCCTTTTCGAGGGCCCCGGTGTCCGTCTTTGCGTCTTGGCCTCAGCCCTTGTCTTGGTGCTCGGCGGGGGACCCTCGACCGGCGCCGCACGGGGCGAGGAGGCGCATGCCATCGCCATGCACGGCAAGCCGGCGATGCCGGCCGATTTCACCCACATGCCCTACGTCAATCCCGATGCCCCTAAGGGCGGCCGGTTGACCTGGGGTGTTCTCGGAACCTTCGACAGTCTCAATCCCTTCATCGTGAGGGGACTGGCCGTGCAGCAGATGCGGGGCTACGTGGTCGAGAGCTTGCTCGCGCGCGGCAATGACGAGCCGTTCACGCTCTACGGCCTGCTCGCCAGGAGCGTCGAAACCGACGACGAGCGAAGCTTCGTCACGTTCCGCCTCGATCCCCGCGCCCGTTTCGCCGACGGCAAGCAGGTCACGGCCGAGGACGTGTTGTTCTCCTGGCAGCTGCTGCGCGACCACGGCCGGCCGAACCACCGGCAGTACTACGCCAAAGTCGCCAAGGCCGAGGCGAGCGATCCCCTCACCGTCCGCTTCGACCTTGCGGGCGCCAACGACCGCGAGTTGCCGCTGATCCTCGGCCTGATGCCGATCCTGCCCAAGCACGCAGTCGAGGTCGCGACCTTCGAGGAGACGACGCTGACGAGCCCGATCGGCTCCGGTCCCTATCGCGTCACGGCCGTGAAGCCCGGGGCCAGCGTGACGCTCATCCGCAATCCCGACTATTGGGGCCGCGACCTGCCCATCAACCGCGGGCTCTACAATTTCGACGAGATCAGGCTCGACTATTTTCGCGAGGCCAACGGCCAGTTCGAAGCCTTCAAGCGCGGCCTCTACGATTTCCGCGTCGAGCACGAGCCGCTGCGCTGGCACGACGGCTATGATTTTCCGGCCGCGAAAAGCGGCGAGGTGATCCGCGACACCGTCAAGCCGGGCGTGCCGCAGCCATCCGAGTTCCTGGTGTTCAACACGCGCCGGCCGATCTTCGCCGACATCCGCGTGCGCCAGGCGCTGACGCTGCTGTTCGATTTCGAGCTGGTCAACCGCAACTATTTCTTCGGTCTCTATTCGCGCGTTGCCGGCTATTTCGCCGGCTCCGACCTGTCGGCCTATGGCCGCCCCGCGGATGCGCGCGAGCGCGAGCTGCTCAAGCCGTTCGCGGCTCGAATTCCAGCCGACATCATGGACGGCAGCTACCGCCTTCCCATGACCGACGGCTCGGGGCGCGACCGCACCACGCTGCGCGCCGCGCTGAAACTGTTGTCGGAGGCCGGCTACGAGCTCGACGGCACCGTGCTGCGCAACCGTGCGACCAGAGCGCCCTTCACCTTCGAGATCCTGGTCACGACCCGCGACCAGGAGCGCATCGCGCTCGCCTTCCAGCGCGACCTCAAGCGCGCCGGCATCGAGCCGAGCGTGCGGTCGGTCGATCCCGTCCAGTTCGACCAGCGCCGGCTCGCTTTCGAGTTCGACATGATCCAGAACCGCTGGGATCAGTCGCTATCACCCGGCAACGAGCAATCTTTCTACTGGGGCAGCGCCGCCGCGGACAATCCGGGGACTCGCAACTACATGGGCGCCAGGGATCCTGCGGTCGATGCCATGATCGCCGCCCTGCTCGAGGCCCGTGAACATACGGACTTCGTCGCGACGGTACGGGCCCTCGATCGCGCTCTGATCGCGGGCTTCTATACAATCCCCCTGTTTAACGTATCCGAGCAATGGATCGCGCGCTGGAATCGGATAGAACGACCCAAGGCCACCTCGCTCTCAGGCTATTTGCCGGAGACCTGGTGGTCGAAGGGGCAGCCTTCCGCTCATCAAGCAAAGTGACGCCGTGAACCAGCCAGCCATATCGCCGACGCTCGACACGTTGTTCCAGCGCACGCTGATGCGGCAGCCGCACGCGACCGCGCTGCTCGATCCCCTCAACAAGGCCCGCGTGACCGGGCACCAGCCACGACGGATGACCTATGCCGAGGCGGACACGGCGATCGAGGCGCTGTCGGCCTATTTCGTCGAATCGGGTCTGCCGGCCAATTCCGTCATTGCGATCCAATTGCCTGCCACGGTCGAGTTCGTGCTCACCGTGCTCGCCGCCCATCGCGCCGGCCTCGTCGTCGCGGTGCTGCCGCTGCTGTGGCGGCATG
>NZ_JALBHA010000701.1:0-2546 GCF_023006445.1 Bradyrhizobium sp. SHOUNA76 | reverse complement strand
ACAAGGCTGGCGCGGGCCAATGCGGCGGTCGAGGTGCTCGCCGACGGCGCCGAGCGCTTCCTCCGTTTGCGGGATCGCGACGTTGCGCCGCAGGCGGGCGTTCGAAGCTTCGAGGCCTCAAGCTTTGCCGTCCTGCCGGAGGAGGTCCGGCTGCGGCTCCTGCTGCGGGCCGTCAACGCGCTCGGACATGAAGGACCGGCGGAACTCGGCAAGGTTGAATCCCTCCTGGCCGTGCTCGATCAGGCCATCGCGGCAAGTCCTCGCGCGGCCGCAAATGGCCGGCCGGCCTTGCGGCAAACCCTTGCGGGAGCCTTGATCAGCCTTGCCGGCGGGCGTATCCACATCGGACCGGCGCCGGCGCGGCGCGGCAAGGGTGCTTGAAGGGTGCCCCCAGGGCCGCAGGAAGTCGGATCATGACACCGGCCATTTCGGCCCCGCCCCGTCAGGACACCTTAACCAGGCAGGAAAAACCCCGCATCGGGCGCCATTATTTCAGCGGGAATCGCTCTAAGATGGGCTAAATAGTCCCATCTCGTTCCCTTGGCAGCGACCGGGGCGGCACCTAGATTGTATGCGTCTAACCGAGAGGATTCCTTGGGGATTTTCTCTGGCTTGCCCAAGTAACTCCTGAAGGACCAGGCCGCGATCCGCGCGACCACGAAGGAAGATCGATGAACGCCAATCTGCGCAATTTCGCCCTCTGGGTCATCATTGTTTTGCTGCTGTTGGCGTTGTTCACGCTCTTCCAGAATCCGGGTCAGCGGGCCTCCTCGCAGGACATCGCCTTCTCGCAGCTCCTGAGCGAGGTTGACCGCGGCAACGTGCGCGACGTCGTGATCCAGGGCCCCGACATTCACGGCACCTTCACCAACGGCTCCAGCTTCCAGACCTATGCGCCGAGCGACCCGACGCTGGTGAAGCGCCTGTACGACAGCAAGGTGCAGATCACCGCAAAGCCGCCGGGCGACAACGTGCCGTGGTTCGTCTCGCTGCTGGTCTCCTGGCTGCCGTTCATCGCGCTGATCGGCGTGTGGATCTTCCTGTCGCGGCAGATGCAGGGCGGCGCCGGCAAGGCGATGGGCTTTGGCAAGTCGCGCGCCAAGATGCTGACTGAAGCGCATGGCCGCGTCACCTTCGAGGACGTGGCCGGCGTCGACGAAGCCAAGCAGGACCTTCAGGAAATCGTCGAATTCCTGCGCGACCCCGGCAAATTCCAGCGCCTCGGCGGCCGCATTCCGCGCGGCGTGCTGCTGGTCGGCCCTCCCGGCACCGGTAAGACCCTGATCGCGCGTGCGGTCGCGGGCGAGGCCAACGTGCCGTTCTTCACCATTTCGGGTTCGGACTTCGTCGAGATGTTCGTCGGCGTTGGCGCCTCCCGTGTGCGCGACATGTTCGAGCAGGCCAAGAAGAACGCGCCGTGCATCATCTTCATCGACGAAATCGACGCGGTCGGTCGTCACCGCGGCGCCGGCCTCGGCGGCGGCAATGACGAGCGCGAGCAGACGCTGAACCAGCTGCTGGTCGAGATGGACGGCTTCGAGGCGAACGAGGGCGTGATCCTGATCGCCGCCACCAACCGTCCCGACGTGCTCGATCCCGCGCTGCTGCGCCCCGGCCGCTTCGACCGTCAGGTCGTCGTGCCGAACCCCGACGTCGTCGGCCGCGAGCAGATCCTCAAGGTGCATGTCCGTAAAGTTCCGCTGGCGCCGGATATCAACCTCAAGACCATCGCGCGCGGCACGCCGGGCTTCTCCGGCGCCGATCTGATGAACCTCGTCAACGAAGCTGCGCTCACGGCCGCCCGCCGCAACAAGCGGATGGTGACTCAGGCCGAGTTCGAGGAGGCCAAGGATAAGGTGATGATGGGCGCCGAGCGCAAATCGCTCGTCATGACCGAGGAAGAGAAGCTGCTGACGGCCTATCACGAGGGTGGCCACGCCATCGTCGGCCTCAACGTCGTCGCGACCGACCCGATCCACAAGGCGACGATCATTCCGCGCGGCCGTGCGCTGGGCATGGTCATGCAGCTCCCCGAGCGCGACAAGCTGTCGATGTCTCTGGAGCAGATGACCTCGCGGCTCGCGATCATGATGGGCGGCCGTGTCGCTGAAGAGCTGATCTTCGGCCGCGAGAAGGTGACCTCAGGTGCGTCCTCCGACATCGAACAGGCCACACGTCTGGCCCGGATGATGGTGACGCGCTGGGGCCTGTCCGAGGCGCTCGGCACCGTGTCCTATGGCGAAAACCAGGACGAGGTTTTCCTCGGCATGTCGGTGTCGCGCACCCAGAACGCGTCGGAGGCGACGGTCCAGAAGATCGACACCGAGATCCGGCGTTTCGTGGAAGAGGGCTACAACGAAGCGACGCGTATTCTCACCGAGAAGCGCGCCGATCTCGAAGCTCTCGCCAAGGGCCTGCTCGAGTTCGAGACGCTGAGCGGCGACGAGATCGTCGATCTGCTCAAGGGCAAGAAGCCGAACCGCGAATCCGTGCTCGAGCCGACCACGCCGCGCGCCTCCGCAGTGCCCCCGGCCGGCAAGTCGCCG
>NZ_JALBHA010000700.1:0-2565 GCF_023006445.1 Bradyrhizobium sp. SHOUNA76 | reverse complement strand
AAGCCGGCCGCCACGGCAACCGCCGAACCCGCGCTCGATCCGCCCGGCGGCACGACCGGGATGCCGCGATCGTCCATCAGCGTCGGCGCATACGGGTTCTTCACCTGGCCCCCGAGCGACGAATAGCCCGCGGGCATGTCGACCGCGAGCATGTTGGAGAACTCGGTCAGGTTCGCCTTGCCCAGGATCACCGCGCCGGCATCGCGCAGCAGCTTGACGATTGTGGCGTCGTCCCTTGCATGCGCGCCCTCCAGCGCCAGCGAGCCCGCGGTCGTCGGCTGCTTGTCGCCCGTTGCGATGTTGTCCTTCACCAGGATCGGGATCCCGGCCAGCGGCTGCCTGGCCGATGGTTTTGTGCCGTCGAGCGTGCCCGCGATCCCAAGCGCGTCGGGGTTGAGCGCGCGCACGGCGTTGAGCGCAGGCCCGCCGCGATCATAGGCCTCGATACGCACAAGGTAAGCTTTGGTCAGCGCCGTCGCATTAACCCGGCCGTCGGCGAGGGCTTGAGCGATCTCGCTCATCGTTGCGTCGTCGAGCTTGAGGGGGATCGGCACCGCGATGCCGGCCGCAGCGAGGCCAGTTGGCTTCTTCATGGCGTGCCTCGCCTGACGGCGCGTCCCGAACCATGAGGCCGCGATGATGTCATATTGCCAGTGTTTTGCCCGACGGGTCAACGTCCCGGCGCATCGCCCCAACCATCGCAGCGAGCAACGCGCAAGCCATTGAAATGACTATGCCCGGCTACTGTGCATGGGGTTGTTTTTCAGATTTTGGTTTGGGATGCCTTTCCTTCTCCCCTTGGGAGAAGGAAAGAGAGCAACGTGTCGGCCCCGCCCTACTCCCAATACCACGTCGAGAAATCGTTCTCGTATTGCGGCACGTCCTTCCAGACGCCCTTCAGCTTCTTGGCTGTGATGGTGATCAGCTGTGGCTGGTACAGGTAAGCGGAGACGGCGTCGGTCGCGAGCATGCGCTGGGCGTCGCCGAGCAGCTTGGCGCGGGCGGCCTCGTCCGGCGTCGACACGATCTGCTTGTAGAGCGCGTTGAATGCCTCGTTGTTGTAGCCGAGATAATAGTCTGCCTCGGTGATCTTGACGAGATCGAACGGCTCGACGTGGCTGACGATGGTGAGGTCGAAATTATGCGGACCATTGCCGGCGAACACCTGCGACAGCCATTGCGCCCATTCGACGTTCTCGATCTTGGCGACGATGCCGACCTTGGCGAGCTGGGCTGCGGCGATCTCGCCACCCTGCCGAGCGTAGGACGGAGGCGGCAGCTTCAGCGACAATTCGAGCGGTGTGGTGACGCCGGCCTCTGCGAGCAGCTTCTTGGCCTTCTCGGGGTCGTAGGGGTTGATGCCGGTAGTGTCGACATAGCCGAGCGCGCCCGGCACGTAGAAGCTGCCAATCGGCGTGCCGAAACCGTCGACGGCGCCGTCGATCATCGCCTTGCGGTCGATCGCGGCGAGGATGGCGCGACGGACGCGGACGTCGTCGAGCGGCTTCTTGCGGTGGTTGATCGCGACGATGGTCTTTGCCCTGGAGCCCCCGACCAGCACCGCGAAGCGCGGATCAGCCTTGAACTGCGCCATGGCGCGCTGTGCGGCGACCCGCGGGAACGCATCGATGTCGCCCGAGAGCAGCGCGGCGGTTTGCGCCGCCGGCTCCGAGATGAAGCGGATCGTCACCTTGGACAGTTTGACCGCGGCGGCGTTGCGGTAGTCGGCCCACTTGGTCAGCGTGATCGATGAGCCCTTGGCCCAGGCCCCGAGCTGGTAGGGCCCGGTGCCGACCGGCTGCGTGATATTGGTCGCAGCGCTCTTCGGCTCGACAATCGAGCCGCCCGCCTGTCCCAGCAGGAACGGCAGGTTCGGCTCGCCATATTTCAGGGTGATCACGATCGTATCGGCGTCCGGCGCCTCGACCTTCTCGAACGCCTGGTACAGGCTCTTGTCCTTGTTGGTGCTGGTCGGCGCGGCGTTGCGCTCGAACGAGAACTTCACCGCGGCGGAATCGAACGGCTCGCCATTGTGGAATTTGACGCCCTTGCGCAGCTTGAACGTATAGGTCTTCAGGTCGGGCGATGCGGTCCAGCTCTCGGCCAGCAGCGGCGAGACGGAGCCGTCCTCGTTGATCTTGGTCAGGGTCTCGTAGATGTTGTAGAGCGTGACCTCGGCGATCGCGGCAGCGGCGGCGTTGGTCGGATCGAGCCCCGGCGGCTCCAGCGCCATCGCCATGACGACGCTGTCCTTCTTGCTCTGCGCCAGCACGGGCAAAGGCGCCGCGATGAGCGCGGCGGCAAAGGCGACGATCGATAGTTTCCTGAACATCTCGTAACTCCCCGGCCTGCTGTCTTCGTGAGCCTACGCCAATCCTGCGCCGGACACTAACCTTCCATGGCCGCCCGCGGCAACGCCATCACGGCCTCGGCCCTGTGGCAGGCGGCAAGGTGCCCCTCGCCCACCTTGCGTAACTCAGGCGGAACCTCGCGGCAATGCTGGTCGGCGAGCGGACAGCGCGCGACATAGGGGCATCCGGTCGTGGCCGCCGATTGCGAGGCGAT
>NZ_JALBHA010000006.1:0-57708 GCF_023006445.1 Bradyrhizobium sp. SHOUNA76 | reverse complement strand
GACGATCCGTGCCGCGATCGAGACCGCCGGCGGGGAGATCGCGCCGGTGTCGCGGCTGATCACCGACGGCCCCGGGCGTGGCCCATCATAAGCGCACCTTATCCCGCCAAAGTGATTCCATCTTGGCGGCGGAACTGCTCCATCGGTAGCCTCTGGAGAACAGCGAGGAGTCAGATGCCATTTTCCGACTACAGGACGGCTCTCGTCACCGGCGCCTCGTCAGGCATCGGCCTCGCCGTCGTTGAGCGCCTGGCGCGCGAGGGGTTGCAGGTGCACGCGCTGGCGCGCAGCGCCGATCCGCTGAAGGCGCTGGCAGAGCGCGTCGGCTGCATTCCCCATGCCATCGACGTTCGCGACCTGCCCGCCATCACCAAGCTCGCCAGCAGCGTCGAATTCGACGTCCTCGTCAACTGCGCCGGCGTCGACCGGCCCAAGAAATTCCTGCAGGCCGATGCCGAGGATATCGAGCTGCTGCTCGACGTGAATCTGCGCGCCGTCCTGCATCTGTGCCGCCTCGTCGTGCCCGGCATGGTGGCGCGCGACCGCGGTCACGTCGTGAACATCACTTCGATCGCCGGCGCCTATAATTTCGGCGGCAACTCGACCTACCACGCCACCAAGGCGGCGGTCAGCATGCTGTCCCGTCAGCTCCGGATCGATGCCTTCGGCAAGCGCGTTCGCGTCACCGAGATCTGTCCGGGGCGGGTCGCGACCGATATCTTCGCCCACGTCCACGGCGACTCCGCCGCCACCCGCGCCGCCTTCATCGAGGGATTCGAGCTGCCCGCGCCGGAGGACATCGCCGACGCGATCGCCTTCGCCATTGCCGCACCGGTGGCGGTGAACATCGGCCATATCGAGATCACGCCGACCCTGCAGGTGCCCGGCGGACTGTCGACGGTCCGTCCCGAGCGCCCCGCCAGCCCTCCAGCCGTCACCTAGAACGGAGGCCGCGATGAAGGGCTTCGACCTCATGGCGATCCTGCTGAACCCCGAGTTCAGCCGCATGCTCGTCCACGGGGTGAAGATGACCTTCATCATCTTCGCAGCCTCCTGGCTGCTCGCCATGAGCCTCGGCATCATCCTCCTCGCCATCCGAATGCTGCCAAGCCGGATCGCCGACGCCCTGGTCGAGGCCTACGTTGCCTATCACCGCAACGTGCCGACGCTGGTGCAGCTGATGCTCTGGTACTTCGGCGTCTCCAGCCTGTTGCCCGAGCGGCTACAGGTCTGGCTGTCCGATCAGAACGGCGAGGCAATCTTCGCGGTGATCGCGCTCGGGCTGTGTCAGGCCGCGTATTTCAGCGAAGACCATCGGTCGGGCTTGCGCGCCGTGCCAAAGGGTCAGTGGGAGGCCGCCCGCGCGCTGGGTCACAGCTATCTTGGCGCGATGGCTTACATTCTGCTGCCGCAGGCGGTCCGCAACGCTATGCCGGCGCTGGTGAACCATACGGTGTCGCTGTTCAAGAACAGCAGTCTTGCCATGGCGATCGGCGTCACCGAACTCACGCATGCGGTGAAGGAGGTCGAAAACCAGAGCTTCCGCGCTTTCGAGACCTACCTGATCGCGACCGTCTTCTACCTCGCGTGCTCGCTGCTCCTGATGTGGCTTGGCTATTATTTCGAGCGGCGCAGCCGCATGGCGGGAGCGCTCTGACATGACGCTCCTGTTCAACATGATAGGCATCGTCAGCGACAACTGGCTGCTGCTGCTGGTCGGTCAGTTTCCGAACGGTCCGCTCGGCGGAATTGCCGCGACCCTGATCCTGTCGATTCTCGGCATCGCGCTGGCGTTCCCGCTCAGCGTGGCGATGGCGCTTGCTCGTTTGTCGCCCTGGCTCGTGCTGCGCTGGCCGGCGACGGCGCTGGTCTACGTCGTTCGCGGCGTTCCGCTGCTGCTGATCATCCTCTGGGTCTATTTCCTGCTGCCGCTCCTGATCGGCGAGAGCGTTCCCGGCTTCGTGACCATGCTCGCCACCCTCGTCATCTACGAGGGGGCGTTTCTCAGTGAAATCGTGCGGGCCGGAATCACGGCATTGCCGCGAGGGCAGATGGATGCGGCCCGGGCGCTCGGCCACAGCCACCTCGGTGCGATGCGCTACGTGATTTTGCCGCAAGCGCTGTTCAACATGATCCCGAGCATCATCAGCCAGTTCGTCTCCACCATCAAGGAGACGACGTTGGGCTACATCATCAATGTACCGGAGCTGACCTTCGCGGCGGGACAGATCAATAACCGGCTGCTGACCAAACCTTTCGAGGTCTATTTCATACTCGCCATCATCTATTTCATCGTGTGCTGGACTCTCACCAAGCTGGCCAGCACGCTCGAGCGTCGGATTGCCGCCCGCCGCGCCCAATCCACGAATGGCCTCGCAGCCCCCGCTCTGGCGGCCGCGTCGGCCGGCGCCTCGAGGACATGATCATGTCGCACCAAGCCCCGAGCAATACGGCAGCGCCGATGATCGAATTCATCGGGATCAACAAGTTCTACGGTTCGCTGCCGGCCCTCGTCGACATCAACGCCGAGGTGAAAAAGGGCGAGGTGGTGGTGGTATGCGGCCCCTCGGGCTCAGGCAAGTCGACGCTCATTCGCACCGTCAATCGGCTCGAGGAAATCCAGTCGGGAGTGCTGCGCTTCGACGGACAGGATGTCCACGCCAAGATAGGCAGCTCGACGATGAACCACCTGCGCAGCCGCATCGGCTTCGTGTTCCAGAGCTTCAACCTGTTTCCGCATCTCAGCGTGCTGGACAATGTGATGCTGTCGCCGGTGAAGGTGAACGGCATCAAGCGGAGCAAGGCGCGGGAGATCGCGCGTCAGCTGCTCGACCGGGTCGGGCTTTCCAGCAAGGCGGAGAACTATCCGGCGCAGTTGTCCGGCGGCCAGCAGCAGCGTGTCGCGATCGCGCGCGCGCTGGCCATGGAGCCGCCGGCGATGCTGTTCGACGAGCCGACCAGCGCACTCGATCCGGAAATGGTCGGCGAAGTGCTGTCGGTGATGCGGGGGCTCGCTCGCGACGGCATGACCATGATGTGCGTCACCCACGAGATGAATTTCGCACGCGATGTCGCCGACCGTGTCTGGTTCATGGATGCTGGGCGCCTGCTCGAATCGGCGCCGCCCAGTGCGTTCTTCGGCTCGCCCCAGCATCCGCGCGCGCAGCGCTTCTTGTCGGACCTGCGGGCGCGATGACGACGCTCGCCTTCAATGCAAAACAGGGAGTTTGGAATGTCGATTGGTACTGAGATTGGAAAATGCACGCTCCGCGCGGCAATCGTCGCCGCCGGCCTGAATTGCCTCGCCCCGGTGGCGATGGCCGATCAGCTGTCCGATATCATGCAGCGCAAAGAACTGCGTTGCGGCACCTTCGCCGACGTACACCCGTTCGCCGCGCCGGACGCGAAAACGCGCGAGATGGTGGGCTTCGATGTCGACCTGTGCAGAGCCATCGCCAAGCGCTGGGGCGTAGAAGCGAAGATCAGCCCGCTCTCGGTCGAGGCGCGGGTGCCCGAGGTCAAGCTCGGCCGCGTCGACATCACGGTCGCCAATCTCGCCTATACGCTGGGCCGCGCCGAGCAGATCCAGTTCTCCGACCCGTACTACCTCGCCAAGGAGATGCTGGCGGTGAAGGCATCGGACCCAGGCGCCACGAAGGCCGACTTCAAGGGCAAGCGGCTGGCCTCGACCAAGGGATCGACCTCCGAGCTCGCGATCAAGCTGAACGAATCGGACCCGCTCACCTTCGTCGACACCGGCTCAGCCTATATGGCGGTCCAGCAGAACAAGGCGGTTGGAATGGTGGCCAACACCATGACCATCACCAAGCTCGTCAACGAATCCAAGTCCGCCGGCCAGCCGCTGAAGATGATCGAGGAGCCGATGGCACTGCAGCCGATCGGCATCGGCATGAAGAAGGACGAGCCGGCGCTGCTCGCCAAGGTCAACGAGACACTGCTCGCGCTCGATCAGGCGGGTGAGATCAACCAGCTCTGGGACAAGTGGCTCGGCCCGACCACCGAGTTCAAGATGACCCGCTCTGACAAGGTCGTGCCGCTCAGCCAGCTCAAGTTCACGCCGCTCCCGTGAGCCGTGCCGCCGGGATCGGCGCCTCGTTCCCGGCCACCGAACGATGAACAAGCGGCTGAAGCGATCAAGGAGAATGGATTCGTAATTGCCGATTTCACTCGCGATGGCATTCCTGTACAGCTTTGCCTTGACGGTGACTCCCATGCGCTGAACGAGCTGGTTCGGCCCGAAAGTGGTGGAGGTCGAGAGGCAAATGAGCCGTTCACCTGCCTAGTTCCGATTAGGTTCGGCCAGACAGTTGGATCTCAGCGCGATGAACGACGCCTAGTTGCTCCACGACCCAGTCTGCGAAAGCTCGCACCGCCGATCTCTGTCGGCTGGCGGGGGATAGATGAGGCGATGACCGACGTAGCGGATAACATTGGCGCATTCCGCCAATGGCGCGACTAATCGTCGACTGGACAGTTCGCGGTCGGCCAACAGCGTTGATTCCAGCGCCACGCCAAACCCTTCGCAGCTGTCGCAATCGCGAGAAAGCTACCATCGAAGCATGCCGTGTAGCGCAGGCGCTTCCACCCCGTTCGCCGCGAACCATTGATGTCACGGTACTTGCTTGACGTCCGAACGGATGAGCGTGTGTTCCAGCAGGTCAGTCGGCTTCTTTATCGACCTTGCGAGTGCGGGCGCGCAGAGCGGGGCAACCGTCTCCTCCACCAGAGGGACGACCTCGACCCCTTTGATATGCGAGGCGCCGCCAAGTTGCGCGATCAGGCGCGTTGCGAGCTCGCGTCCAAGCTGACGCAAGGCCGTTTGGAACGGCATTAGAAGCGGCGCTGCAGCGGTGGAGGGTGTGGCTGTACTAGTGCCTTGAATTCACATGGTCTTTTTGATTCGAAGAAGATAGATTTTGGAATTTATTCCTAGTGAGGGAACCGAAACCATCCTTGACGGAGGTGAGGGTGTCTGGGCGGATTGGAACTTCAGTTAGTTCGTTTATTTCACTTGTTGCGTTTATTTCGAATGTGGCGTGCCACGTAAAGCTGTACAGGGAGAAGATTCGATGACCATGCCAGCCTACGCCGAAGAGCTGGGGGGGGGGACTCGCCTGCCTTCCGCGAGCGAGAAGGCGGCAGCCAACCAGCTTCGTCAGATTCTCGCATCGCATGCGGCGGGAGACGCCAAACTGCGCGTGCTCGACGACGCGCAACAGGCTGCCGAGATAACCTTGTCGCCGGCCCTCTCAAGCCTCTTGATGGAATTGCTTCGGCATATCGGTCGCGGCGATGCGGTGACGCTCGTGCCTGTGCATGAGATGTTGACCACGCAGCAAGCTGCCGACATCCTGAATGTCTCACGTCCGTTTCTAGTCTCGCTGCTTGAGAAGAACGAAATTCAGCACGTGACGGTGGGGCGTCATCGCAGGATTAGGGCAGAGGACTTATTCGCATATAAGCGCACGCGCGATGAGAAGCGAGGCAACGCGCTTGCGAATCTCGCCGAGCGCGACGCGGAGCATCTGTAAGCTTGTTTGCAAACCGTTTCACCGCATTCGTGGATGCGTGCTCGCTTGCAAGCGCGCTCAAAAGGAACCTGCTCCTCTCCTTGGCGGAGGCAGAATTTTTTCGTCTCCGCTGGTCGACCCGCGTCCTGGGTGAGACTGAAGCAGCTATCGAGGAAATCTTGAGCGGCAAAGGCTTTGACGATGCAAAGGCGCGCGCGAAGCAGGCGCGCGCCAGTATGGAAGCTGCCTTCGAGCCATGGTTACAGATTTTGACAACTTCTTGCCGGTTGCGGCGGGTGTGCCCGATCCCGCTGATCACCACGTTGTTGCTGCGGCCGCCAAGACGCAAGCCGCAATGATCATCACTGAAAGCCTTAAGGACTTCCCGGCGACAGTACTTTCCGACCTGAACATGGAGGCGAAATCCGCCGACGCTTTCATTGCGGATACCATCGCACTTGACGAAGCGCGCGCTGTTGCAGCTATTCGGCGTATGCGCGAACGTTTCAAGAAACCGGAAATGACGCCAGCGGAGCTATTGCTCGTGATGGAGGCTGCGGGACTGATCGAGACGGTTGACGTGCTAAGGCCACATGTCGAATCTCTCTAGCCGATGACGATTTAGTAACTAATTTGACGCAGCTTTCGGTAGATTCTGGCGCCAAGTCAGCTTCGGATATTCCATAATGCAGGTTATTCGGATCAATAAACTCGTTGCTAATCAACAGCATCGCTGGTGTTTCGTCGCGTGGCGTCCAAGGGTCGCCCCTGCCGTCTGATCTAGCCAAAGCCATCACTCGACGGCTGCCAGCGCGGTGTTGTGGCTTCAATCAGGCATCAGAGGACGCTCAAATCGTGCTCGAGGCTTCGCGTCCACGCGACAACGGCTCTGACGACGGCGGCCGGTTGTTCAGAAGGAAGGGCGTGACTCGCGTCTGGCACCACGACCACGCTCACGCGACCCCTAAATTCCCTTGCAGTTCGCCTATCGTATCACGCGGTCGAAATGGATCATCCGCCGCTTGCAGATTGAGTATCGGCGCAATGCCGCCCGCCCACCAAGAGCCTCGTTTTGTATTCAGGCCGGCGGACCGCTGGCTCTCCATGACCTCCTTGTGCCATCCCTTGATCCAAGGCGACGCATCTTGACCAGGAGCGAAGAAGGCGAGCTCGGGCGACTCAATCGTGGTCGCAATGGTGTCGTCCACCCAGTGGACCTGCACTAGTCGATATGTAACGGCGAAAGCAGAGTAAACGCACGCCGACACTGCGCTGCGCGCGCCCACCTGCCGCAACTGCCCCGTTGCCAAGGCGAGCTGCACCAATCTACCTAGAAGTCGGATCTTGAAGCGCTCGGGGCACTCGCCATCTTGTCGATGACGATGAACGAAGAGTAGGCCTATGCAAGCTCAAAGTCCTCAAGCATAGGCGCGTGCATATCACGCTCAAATTTCTCATAGGACCACGGATAGGAGGCCACATTTCCGTTCTTGTCGATATACCAGCTTCGGCAGCCGGACGCCCAAATGGAGCCAGCCACCTTCTCCCTGAGCGCATCATTGTAAGCTTCCGTTGCAACTGATCTCGGCGAGATTTCTCGTGCCGAACCCGACTGCAGCAGAGACACCAGTTGAAGAAGGTAGGCCAACTGGCGTTCGACCGTCATGAGGAACGAGAAGTTTCCGATCGGGCTGTGCGGCCCCCCCAACATGAAGAAGTTCGGAAACTTCGGAACGGCGATCGCCCGGTACGCGGTGTTGCCATCCGCCCACTCTTCACTCAGCGCGTTGCCGTTGCGGCCGATGACGATCATCGGACGGAAGAGCCGATGTGGATCGAATCCCGTTGCCAGCACGATGCAGTCCAGTTCATGCAGACGCCCATCCGTGGTGCGTACCCCGCCTGCCTCGATATGACTGATCTTCGTAGTTACAAGCTCGGCATTCGGTTTCTGGATCGCGGGATAGAAGCGGTCGGAGATGATCAGGCGCTTGCAACCCATCTTGTAGTCCGGCGTCAATCGAGCCCGCAGTACCGGATCCACGATACTATCCAGATTGTCCTGGCAGGCTTTCGCCATCGATTCATAGACTTCCGCATTTTCACCCGCGAGCGCCGCACAGAACGTGCCGTTAAATACCTGCGCGAGCTCTCGGTATTTTTGGTCCATCGATTTGGGGTCGGCGCGATAGCGCGCCTTACGTTCCTCCGAAATCGGCGCATTCGGTTGCGGCATGACCCATTGTGCCGTGCGCTGAAACAACGAAACCTTTGTCACTTCATCGACGATGGCCGGCAAAATCTGGGCGGCAGTCGACCCAGTGCCAATGATCCCGACGCGCTTGCCTTGCAGGTACACACTGTGATCCCAGCGCGCAGTATGAAAAACCGGGCCTTGAAACTCCTTTAGGCCTTCAATATCCGGATAGACGGGATGGTGGAGAACTCCTGTGGCCGTGATAACGACGTCAAATGCACCTTGATCGCCCCGCGTCGTCCGGACGAGCCACTGGCCATCCCTGTAAATCGCTTCGATCACCTCGCTGGAATACTGGATGAGTTCATCGATCCCGTGGCTGGTTGCGACGCCCTTCAAATATGCCTGAATCTCAGCGCCGGGAGCATAGCGCTGGCTCCAATCGGGGTTTGGGGCAAAAGAGTATCGGTAGAGATGCGACGGCACATCGCATGCCAGCCCGGGATAAGTATTGTCCCGCCAGGTACCGCCGAGATCGTCGGCCTTTTCAAAAAGCACCATGTCGGTGACGCCGATATCTCTTAGCTTTTTGGCGGCCATGATGCCAGACGCGCCTGCGCCGACGATGGCTACCCGCAACTTCCTGACCTTACCCATACCTGGTCCTTCCGGCATTTCGCGCCAATACAGATTGTTTCATTTCGCCAGTACGAAGACCGTCGGGCGCGATCAATGCGTCTTCAACGTATCGCGAAGCTTTTGCTTCTGGACTTTTCCGGACGCCGTCATCGGAAGCTGATCGATCAGAATGACGCGGCGCGGAATCTTGTAGCTCGCCAGTTTGCCGCGACAGAAATTGATCACTTCCTCCGGATCGACCACGACCCCAACCCGAGCAACCACGAACGCAACTGCGACCTCGTTCAATCTGGAGTCCGGACATCCCACGACCGCGACTTGCGCGATCTCGGGAAGTTGCGTCAGAAGAAGCTCAACTTCGGCCGGCGAAACATTTTCACCTCCGACCTTCAGCATGTCCTTGTAGCGTCCGACAAACCGAAGATGTCCGTCTGGACGGATCAGTCCGGCATCGCCGGTGTGCAGCCAACCGTCCTGGTCAACCATCTTCGCGGTCGCCTCGGCATCCTTGTAATATCCAAGCATGCAGCAATCGCTGCGTTGCAAGATCTCGCCCTGCTGCCCCTGTGGAACGTCATCTCCCGTCTCGGGATCAACGATCCGGATTTCGACCCCGGGCATGGGATAGCCGGAAGCCATGCAGCGCTTGTCCTCGTCGTCGTCGAGGAAGCTCAAGGTTTGACCGCTCCACGTCTCGGTCATGCCCCAGCCGGACAGCGTCCGGCATAGTTGCCGTTGGGTCTCGACGGCGATCGGAATCGAATTCTCCAGGCCAGCGGCGAAACAGCCGGTGCGAAGCGTGCCCAGGCCGACCTTCGGAGACCGCTTTTTCGCCGCTATCAAATCGCTGAAATGAGTATCGTACCCGTACAGCATCGTGACGTGCTCGCGCTCAATGAGACCTAGCGCCGCGGCTGCGTCGAAAGTCTCCATCAGCACCTGTTTGGCGCCGGTCAGAACGCTATGCAGCACGATGTAGCCGAGCGAGAACAGGTGGAATAGCGGGAGATAATTGAGCTGCACATCGGCAAAGGTCATGCCGAACAATGCGGCTCGCTGCGCGCACATGCCGATGCCGACGTGGTTGAGCATCACGCCCTTCGGATTGCCCGTAGTGCCGGACGTGTACATGATCATGGCAACATCGCCGGGCTTCACCGCCTTCAGGCGCGCGGCCAGTTCGGTTTCGGCGACGTGACGCGCGCCTGACATGAAATCTGCCCATGACCAGGAGCCGGGCAAATCACCTTCGTCGACCATGATGATTCGATTGAGCAGGGGACACGCCGTCGATCGGATATTTTTCCCGGTCCCGATGTGAACGGGTCCCAGCACGTCCCTCACCATCGCTCCAAAGTCGATGGGGCCACCGCGATTAACGGTAATCAGGGTGACGCAGTCGCTTTGTCGCAACGCATAGTTCAGGTCGTTGACCCTGTATCTGGTATTCAATGGAAAGATGACGGCGCCGATCTTGATGACTGCGAAGAAAATGAACAGGAACTCGGGCCGATTGGTCACCCAGACCGCGACATGCTCGCCGTGCTTCACCCCCGCGTTGATGAGGGCCTTTGCGACCTCGTTCACCTCGGCATCGAACGCTTCATAGGTCCAGCGGCGATCATTGAATACCAACGCCTCTCTGTGAGGCCATTTCCGGGACGCTTCGGCCGGCAAGGCGCCCAACGTCAATTTCGTCAACCCGTCGCTCATACCTACGCCTTCGAACTCTTCCATAAGCCGGACGAAGCCGGGAGAGGCCCTTCCAAACGCCGTCGCTCCCTCAAATTGCGTAGCCGCCGTCCACCATCAGGGTTTGCCCGGTGATGTAGGAGGCTGCATCAGATGCGAGGAAGTCGACGGCAAGCGCGATGTCCTCGGCAGTACCAAGGCGACCCAGCGCCAGCGTCTGTTTGGCCGATGCTATGAAACGATCGTCGAAATCGCCCTTGGCCACCAATTCATGGTACATGCCATCGCTGAGGACACCGACGCCAACCATGTTGGCCCGAATCCCATTGCGGCCTTCCTCCGCCGCGATCCCCTTGGTCAGGGATTCGAGAGCGGCCTTCGGCGCCGAGGAAAGCACGTCTCTCTTGGCATAGCGACGGATGGCGGGCGTGCCCAGACAGATCGCAACGCCACGCGTCGCCCGCAATCCCGGTATGGCGTGATAGAAGAAATTGTACGCCCCGAAGACGTCGGCGCCGAGCGTGCTGACGAAACGGTCGGGTTCGAGACTTCCGATGAACCGCATGTCGATATATGGACCGGCCGCGTAGACCGCCGTATGCAGGCTTCCAAGGTCTTTCTGGACATCCGCATGAAACGCGGCGACCGCTCCGGCATCCCTAAGATCGACCTGGAAGGCGGCCGCGCGACGTCCCGACTTGCAGATCTCGCTCACGAGCTTGTCCGCAGCGGATCGGTTTCGATTGTAGGTCACGGCGATATCGGCGCCGGACGCGGCTAGCGTGCGCGCGATCGCCTGCCCTATGCCCCCCGATCCGCCGGCGATTGCCGCGGCTCCGGCGGCATAGCGCGCCGCGCCGTTCGATCCTTTTCGCGGTCCCGTCATTGCATGATCCTCAACTCGAATTCAATTGACGCCTACGTGGCTCTTGTCGCCGGTCCGGCGGCCGCCGCGCATTCGCCGGCCGGTCTATTTCGCGCACACCAGTTCGCCCATCGAGCGCCAGGCGCCGTCGGCGAAATTCTGCATTTGCAGGCACTTGATCAAGCGATGCTCGGTCGGGGTCGACGACAGGCTGATTCCCGGTAGCACCAACGGCGGCGCATAGTCGGAGAAACTGTTCGCCAGCCGCATGATGTTCTCGCGTGTCAGATCGTCTCCCGCGTCTTTCAGCACGTGCGCGACGGTATTGCAGATGGACCATCCCCAGGCGACATACACTTCGTTGCGATTGGCGGTCGGATAGTATTGGTCGATCCAGTTGCGCCACTGCGCGATTTCCGGATCGTTGGCATTGGCAGGATCGGAGATATCCTTGAAGAAGCTGCTGGAGATCAGCTTCTCGTCACCCTTCAGGTCGGCATTCTTCAGAACGGTGGCCGTCGAATTCGCCGTATAAGGCACGAGGATCGTCGGCTTCCAGCCCAGTTCCTTGATTGCCTTGAGGGATTGCGCCACGAACTTGCCGGTCGCGGCGAGGTAGATGACGTCGACGCCCGCGGCCTTGATCTGAACGAGTTGGGAACTGACGGTCGGTTCGGTGCTCTCATAGGATTTGGCGGCGACCAGCATTGCCGCTTCCTTGTCACCGAGGCCATCTTTCAGGCCGGCCAGGAAATCGCGCCCGTAGTCGTCGTTCTGGTACAGGATACCGACCTTGGACGACGCCATTTTTTCGCGGAGGTAGCGGCCGAAAATGGCCCCTTCCTGCGAAGCGGCAGGCTGCCAGCCCATCATCCACGGATAAAGTTTCGCGTCCGACACCTTGGATGAGGGCGTCGCAATGAAGAGGTGCGGGATGCGCTTCTGAGCAAGGTAGGAGGCCGTGGCGATGCTGGTCGGTCCGCCTATGCTGCCCATCAAAAATAGCACCTCATCCGACTCGACGAGCTTGCGTGTCTGCTCCACCGTCTTGGGCGGACTGTAGGCGTCATCATATGCGATGAGCTGGATCTTGCGCTTGTTGATCCCGCCATCGGCATTGATCTTGTCGAAGCACCGGCTCAGCGCTTCGCCATAGGGTCGATAGATCGAAAGAGGGCCGCTGGACGCTGCAACGTTGCCGATCTTGATAGTAGCATCGGTCGCCCCGGCATCGTACCGCGGCTGCGCGTCGGTCCGTGCAGAAGTCATCCAAAGGGCAACACAAACACCGACGAAGGCCCGACAGCTCCGCGCAAAATCTCGCTTCATGACCGACCTCCCCCCGAAAATGTTGGCGTGCAGCAAACCGCGCCGCACCTCCCTTATCGTCGAAGAGATATCCCGGCTGCGTCCTCAGGTCCCCCCTCGGAAGGCGTAGGTTCATTGAGGCGTCCAAGCGCCTAGCGTCTGCGCTGTCGGAAACGGTTGCCACACTCGATGCTCCACTCAGCCATCTCGTCGAGGCTGCGCTGTTTGCTGCACGGCGATCGGCTCCCCGGCTTCAAAGAAGAAATGCGGGGAAAATTTCATGCAGTTGTACGACGCACCAAAGATCGTTGTCTCATTGCTCTCGATCCTTATCTGCACGGCAACTCACGCGCAGATTGCAGGAGAGAGGGTCAAGCTCGGCGTGCTCAGCGATTTCAGCGGCCCGTACGCATCATGGGGCGCAAAAGGTTCCGTGGTCGCTACCGAAATGGCGGTGGAGGACTTCAAGAAGGCCTACCCCAACGCCTCCTTCAAGATCGACATCGTTTCGGCCGATTTTCAACTGAAGGCCGACCTCGCCGTATCGATTGCAAGGAAATGGGTCGAAGAAGGCGTCAATGCCATCATCGACATTCCGCACTCGCCTTCGGCGCTCGCGGTCAATGCCGCGCTCAAGGGATCGTCGACCGCCCTTCTGGTCAGCGGCTCGGGCCATAACGACCTGACCACCAAGGAGTGTTCGCCGAACACTGTACACTGGACCTATGACCAAGCGGCGATCGGTAAGCCAACCGCTTCCGCAATGTCGGAAGGGGGAAAGAGCTGGTTTTTCGTCACGGTGAACGCGGCCGGCGGCAAGGCCCTCGAGGATTCCGCCCGTGAGGTCATCCTCGCCAGGGGCGGAACGATTGCCGGCTCAGTGAAGACGCCGCCTAACAATCCGGACTTCGCGAGCCAGTTGCTGCGGGCGCAAGCCTCCAAAGCGGACGTGGTTGCAATCCTGCAGGGTGGCGACGACACCATCAATGCAGTGAAACAGGCGCAGGAGTTCGAGATTCCGAAAGGTGGCCAAAAGCTCGTTCTGCTTTGGGCATTGATTCCGGATATTCACGGCATGGGTTTGAAGGTGGCCCGGGACCTGATTTTCACCGAAGCGTTCTATTGGGATGCCGACGAGGGGACTCGAGCGTTCTCGAAGCGGTTCTCCGAACGTTACGACGGCAAGGTCCCCACCGCCGTACAGGCAGGCACTTATTCAGTCGTTACCCATTATCTCAAGGCTGTATATGCCGCCAGGTCCAATGCCGGCCCTACCGTGATCGCAAAGATGAAGCAATTACCGGTCTCGGATCAAGCCTTCGGTACCTCCACACTGCGCGAAGACGGACGCCTGTTACATGATCTGTATCTGGTCCAGGTGAAGACACCGGAGGAGTCCAGGGAGGCCTGGGATTATTACAAGATTCTTCGCAAGGTTCCGGGCATCGAAGCATTCCGGCCCATGTCCAAGGATTGCGTCCTGGTGAACTGATTTTGAGACGCAGCGGAAGCGAGGAAATATTGGTGGCACGGGTGGAGCACGCCCGTGGCATCGGCCTGCGCCGCTTGGTCATCCGGAGATCCGCACCGAGACCGATTACTAATGATTACCCCGCCCCCGACAGCCGTTCGCGACGCAACGTGATTCCGGCTGTTTCCCTGTCAAACGTGTGGGCCGTCACGCCCTCGGTGCGCAAGAGATGCTTTTGTACCTTCTGTGTTGGCGTCCGCGGCAGTTCGTTCACGATCCGGATGTATCTCGGGATCATGAAGCGGGTCATGCGCGCCGATAAGAATGCAATCAGCTCGGCCGGGTCTATGGTCCGCCCGGCAACTGGAACAACCACGGCAAGCACCTCGTCCTCGCCGAACTCGCTCGGTACGGCAACGACGGCGACCTCCTTGATGTCCGCATGGGCCCCTACTTCGGACTCGATCTCGAAGGACGACATGTTCTCGCCGCGACGCCGGATGGCGTCCTTGCGACGATCCACGAAGAAGAAGTTTCCGTCGGCATCGCGACGAAAGGCGTCGCCGGTGTGAAACCAGCCGTTACGCCAAGCGGCCGCCGTCGCCTCCGGATTCTTGTAATAGCCATGATTCATGGCCCATGGCGCATCGGTGCGCAGGATCAGTTCTCCGATATCGCCGTCCGCGACCTCGCAATCGTTCTCGTCGACGATGCGAACCTGTACGCCCGCGCGAGGACGGCCGCAGGTACCTGGCACCAGCGGATTGCGATCTGAGATCAGCGGCGTGGATATTTCGGTCATATTGTAGACGGTGTAGACCTCAACCCCGAACCGTTCGGCGAACGCACCGACGTCTCCGATCAGTGGAATGACGACGGCAACACGCAGTCCATGGTTCCGGTCATCGGGTGACGGTGGCGCCTTTGCCAGAAACGGCGCCATCACCCCCATGAGTCCGACCACAGTCGTTCCAGTGCGCCTGATCGTCGACCAGAACGTTTCTGTACTGAAACCCTCCACCATGGCGATCGAGGCGCCGCGAATGAGCATGGCGTATACGCAGGACGTTCCTCCTACGTGAAACATGGGGAGATTGATCATGAAGCGGTCGTTCTCACCGGCATATTGCCAACTCGATGGGCCGCAAAGTGCGTACAGATGCGCATAGGACGAAAGGACCGCTTTCGACGGCCCTGTGGTGCCTGACGTCAGGATGATGGTCTGGGTGTCCCAGGGCTCAATCGGTCGGGAGAGTGGCAGTAAGCTTTCGGCTGGTGCACGCAGTGCTTCCGGGCCGTGGATGACAACATCGGAGAGTTTGCATTCGGAAATGTCGACGCCGCCGATAAAAACCGCCTTTTCCAGGTTGGCACAGCTGATCCCATCCAGCCGCGGCGACAAACCCCCATGCGCGATGATGAGTTTCGCATCTGACAGCCCAATCGCGTGTTCGAGGAGTTGCCCCCGATACTCGGTGTTGAGCGGCATATAGACCGCTCCGATGTAGTTGAGCGCGAACCAGACTCTGAGAGCGTCCAGTCCGTTGGGCAGCCACGACAGCACGTGATCATCCTGCCGAACGCCAAGCGCCTGGAGGCCCGCCGCAGTCTCCCTGACCAGGCGCAACATGTCTCCGTAGGTCAGGTTCTGCCCTTCCTCGATGACGGCAAAAGTGGCGCTGGGCCTTTCCCTGCCATGTCGTTCGAGCAGGTCACGCAGCACGCATTCATCGGCCAGGGGCACGCGCGAATCAGCGGCGATCATCCAGTCCTCCCAAGCGTGCCGTTGTCATTCTATTTGTGGCGCACGCGAAACGAAATGTTAGCTCTATTTTCAGGGATCGAGGGGCAACACGTTCGCGAGACTCTCAGCTCGTCTGCCCGCCATCCACCACCATGGCAGTGCCGGTGACGAACGAGGCTGCGTCCGAAAGCAACCATGCGGCGGCTTCTCCGATTTCATTGGGACTACCCAATCTACCGTTTGGCTGGCTCGCCAAAAATGCCCGATGAGCTCGCTCGTTGCCAGCGACGACGTCCTGCAACATCGGCGTTTCGATGACACCGGGGCAGATCGCGTTGATCCGCGGGCCGGTTCGTGCAAACTCCAGGGCCGCCGATCTCGTGAGGCCGATCACGGCATGCTTGCTCGCACTGTAGATCGGCATTTTCGCCGAACCGCGCAGACCGGCGGTAGAGGCGGTATTTACGATCGAACCGCCACCGCCCTGCTGCTGCATTTGACGAATTTGAGCGCGCATGCACAGCCACACGCCCTTGAGGTTGATCAACAGGATGCGCTCGAAATCTGCCTCACTTCCGTCCAGCAGGCTCCCGAGTCGTTCCGGTGATGCTGCGTTGTTGAAGGCACCATCCAGCCGGCCATAGGTCTTTGCAGCGAACACGACGGCCGCTTCGACCTGGCCCTGATCCGACACGTCCATGCGGACGAACTCGGCGATTCCGCCGGTCCGCCTGATATGTTCAACGGTCTCGCCGCCATGGGCGTTGATGTCGGTTACGACGACCTTTGCGCCGCGTTCGGCAAACACGACCGCCGCGGCGCTGCCGATGCCTGATGCCGCCCCGGTCACCATCACGACTTTCCCAGCGAGTAGTCCGGCCATTCTTTCTCCTTTCAGGCTGGCGCCGTATTGCGGGCGCCGTGCGCGGCGATAAAGCTGGCGATGCGGCCGATGGCGTCCCGGCCTTCCGGAAGTATCGGCCAGTACAAATGCCAAACGTGGAACATGCCCTTCCAGACCGAAATTTCGCTGTCGACCCCGGCCGACAACAGGGTTTGGTGCATCAGGGCTGCGTCGCCGAAGAAGCATTCCCGGTCGCCGACCTGGATCAAGACCGGCGGCAGGCCTGATAGGTCCGCAAACAACGGCGATGCGCGTGGATCGGTCGACGCCTGGCCGGCCAGATATCGGCTGACAAAATAGTCGACCACCGCACGCGATAGCGTCGGATCCACGGAAACCAGCTTGTCGAAGCTTTCGCTTTCCGTGCCGAGGTTGACCCAGGGGCTCATGCCCACCAATGCGGCCGGCAAAGGCAGGCCTTGCTCGCGCGCGGCTACCGCCGCAGCGAAGATGAGCCCGCCGCCGGCGGAATCACCCGCAAACATGATCTTGGCGTCGCCATGCTTGAGGAGCACCGCACGATAGGCAGCGAGGACATCGTCGAGCGCTGCCGGAAAGGGCGCCTCCGGCGCAAGGCTGTAGTCCAGCGTATAGACCTGTGCTGCAGCTTCCTTGGCGAGCAGCGCCGCGACATGCCGATGCGATGCCGGCGACCCCGTGACGTAACCGCCGCCGTGAAGATAGAGGACGACGGGGCCGTTCGCGTCGGCAACGATATGCTCGGCGGCGACGCCACCCAGCCGCGTGGAGGTGACATCGACGCCGGCCGGCACCGAAAACATGCTGGCGAATCCGTCGAGCCGCGTTCTCAATTTCTGCTCGGAACTGGACAAATCAAGCGGATGAGCCCGCAACAGGGCGACCACCGCCTCTAGTTCAGTGCTTGGCATACGTTTTCTCTTTGCCTTAGAATAAGGCACCTTCCGCCGATGGGACTAACCCGTTTCCGTTGCGGAAGCGCCCCTCGGAAACCGTAGGACTTGCCCAGTCGTGCCGTGCACTGCCGTCGATTCGACCGAATTGCGCCGTGCCGTGCGGTGCCTCGAACTGGCACCGGACTTCGACGCCGCTCAGCAGGCCCTCAAGGATATTGCCCGCACCGTCGGCATGCCGGTTCTGGCGTGGTCGGCCGACATTTCCCGGCCAAGCTTCAATCCGCACATCGATGCGTTCCTCCGCCGCGAGGGTTGGTCTGACGAGATCATGAAGCTCTGGTGGCAGCGGAACGGCATGCTCAAGAATCCCCTTTACGTCCGGTGCAGGATCCGCGCCCTGCCCTTCCTAACTTCGGAACTTGAAAAGGTGCCCGTCGGCCGTCCGGAACTGAGACAGATTGTCGATGCCATGCGGCTGATGAACGTCAAATCCCTGATCACGACGCCGGTTCATCTGCCTCGCGGACAGGTCGCCATGGTATCGTGGGGCGGGCCCTTGTCGACTTCAGAGGCCAAGGAGTTGCTGTCGCAAGCCACGACCGAGCTTCTCGCGGCAGGGCACCATTTCATGCATGCCTACCGCAAAATGATCGGTGCGCTGCATACGCGCGAAGAGGAGCTGAGCAAACTGACGCTCCGCGAGTGGGAGTGCCTGCGACTTACGGCCCAAGGCTGCCGCGAGGCTGAAGTCGCCTCGTTGATGGGGATGGCGCCGACAACGGTCCGGTATCATCTCGATAATGTCATACGCAAACTGGACGCCACTAACCGGACACACGCCGTGGCCATCGCTGCACAGCTCGGGATTTTGGGCCCGCTCAGTTAGCTGTGAGTTTGCTGAGCATATTCAAACGGCACTCACGGTCCCGCATCTTATCAGATGCATCCATCGATTTCCTGGTTTGAGCTACGGCGAAAAACTGGCGTGTCGCCATCGCGGCTATTGGCATGCCTGGCGCTGCGGGGAAGGCATATCAAACAAGGAACGAGGGCGGTTCTAGGATGCGATCAGGCGCCACTCGACTAGGCTACCTCAGCCCTGTTGAGTTCGGGAGCAAGGTGAGATTAGCTTACCCGCTGTCCATCAATCCGGCAGCAGCTCAGGACAACAGCTCAGGTTTCGGGCTGTTGAGTTTCCATTGCAGCATGTTGGAAAGCTAAGGGACGATCATGATGGAGTTGCTAGGCGCCCCTTGCATCACCAGAGGGTTTGGCAGCGCTGCAATGCATCGCGCGAGCAATCCTTGATGCTGGAGACTTCAGCTGGTCAATCGAAGCTTCGCTTATCGCGACCAGAAGGCGACCCGCACTTACCTTATGGGCCGCGCTATCTGACATATGGCATAAGCCTGCTGGTTTTCGCAAATATACTAAATGCCCTGGACCGGCAGATCGTTAACGTTCTGGCCGAGCGGATAAAGCAGGATCTTCAACTCGCAGACTGGCAGATCGGCGCGATCGGTGGCCTCCCATTCGCACGGTATTTGGTATTGTAATTGGCCGGCAGGCGGAACGCCGCGATCGTCGTCTCATCATCAGCATATCATTGGCGACTTGGTCGGCTTTCACCGCGCTCTGCGGCCTTGCTCAGAATTTCGTTCAGCTCCTGTTGCTGCGCGTGGGAGTGGCGATCGGTGAGGCCGGTTGCACGCCTGCCGCTCACGCTCGTCGCGGCCCAGGCAACGCCGATCAACAGCAATGCCGATATGGCCAAGTACGTGATTGGCGTTCCGCGGTCGTCCACGTAGGATACTCAGGTTACCAACAACGCTCCGGCGGGCACCGAAATCCGCAGATTTGACGACGACGCGGCCACGATCCAGGCGCTGCTCTCCGGTCAGGTCCAAGCGGTCGGTGCGAACTTGTTCTATCCGCAGCGTCTCAGCGCACGCCGGACCGTCGGATTGTCCGATTAGCGTGGCTCCGCGCGAGGTCGCGATCTGGTCAGAATTTGAGTATCGGCATCGTCATGCTGTAACGGCTGCTCGGATACGTTCGTCGTATCGGACGCCAGCGGCTTCTTCATCTGCGGGGTCCCACACCGAGAGGACTTGCACCGCAACGGGTACCAATACACCCAATAGTTTTTGTCGCGCGAGGAGGCGCGCCGGATCGCGAAGGCGATCTCTCGGTTGCCGGAGCTGCTGAAGAGGCCGCAGTACTGACTTGGGAAAAATACGGGGCTGCCCGGAGTCCGGGGTTATGTGATCTCTTCTTACAAAACGATTTTGTAAATTTTTTCTGGAGGACCGGTCGACGTGCAATTTCGCGCGCCGTATCAGTGACTTCGCGGCGAGCGTTAACGCCGGTCAAGTTTTTAGATGCCCAAGTGTGAATCAAAGTCGTTGCGAGTCTTCGAATCTGTGTCCTTATGAATCTTGGGTCGGACGCGCTGATCAACGTGGACTCACGAGGAGGCGACCGTCTGGCAGATGTAGATCGGGCGCTCATCCTGGTCAGCCGGCGCGATCGAGGGCGAGGAACCATACGCAAACTCCAAACCTGACCGTGGCGGGGAGACGGCCCCGGCTTCAGGGCGCTTCCGCGCCGGGGGGATGCCGGCGCCGAATTCCGCGCCGGTCGCCTTGCAGCCGTTCTTGGAGAGGAACGGCGCGTTGTTCTTCTCGATGTGAATGCGCCCGTTGACAGGCTCGACGCTGGCGGCGAGCTCGATGAGCTTGCGCGCGGCAACTTGAGGATCTGCGAAGGGGCGGTTCTCGACGTGCTTCATGCACTGGCGCCGGCGAGCTTGTCGCGCTCGATGCGAGCCAGCTCCTTGGCCTTAGCCTCGGCCTCGCTACGTGCCAGCAGGTCCGGCCGAAGCCGTCGGCCCGGCAGGTCGTCCCAATAGAAATAGACGCTCAGCCGGCCGTCCGCGAAGCGGACCTCATAGCTTCCGGTGCCTGGAACGGCTTAGTGCTTCTTAATCGTGAGGATGCAGTATCAATAGCTACGGGCCTAGTGCTTCTGTTCGAAGCGCTCGCGAAGTTGCTATAAGGAAAAATCCGCTCCCCGGCTCAGCCGGTAAGGAAGATTGGGCCGCTTAGAAGCAGCGTCCAAGTCTGGCGGAGGAAATAGTTTCCAAGGAGAAGCCGGGATGCTTTCGCATTCCGGCTTTCGGCTTTGAAGGGCTACTCGTACCACCACCATCACACCCCTCACTTCATCAAGGCGGTAGACCGTCCTATAGGCGCCCTCTATCGCGTACATCTCGAAGGCGCGGCTTCCCGGATATTTCTTTTTGCCGACGCTGACGATGGGAACGCCCCCCTTCCTCATCTCGGCGATGCGCCCGCTAGGGCAAGCGCCCCGAAAGAACGACGCCGAGGATCTGGTTCGACGTTAATTGAAACATTGACGACGCGGCAGCCGTCTCCTTGGAGGCGGGCAAAGAGCGGACAGGCTCCATAGTCCGCCGAAAGATCAGCACATCGAGGCCTTCCGGACTCGTTCGCATGACGAAATCATAGTTTGCGAGAAGGCGCGCGGCGACCTGGTGCATGTGCCCGCTGTATGTTCCGGTCACGGACGAGTCGAGCGGACTATCGGTCCGGTAGCGCAGATTGAATTTCCTTTGCATGGCATCGAGCAACCGTCCGAGCGGGACGTCACGGGCATCCAGACGCAATACCGCTTCATTCCCCTCGATCAACAGCTCCTCACAAACTGCCTGTCTGCTGCTCATCAACAGCGATCCAGATAGAACCAATGTCATCAGGACGGCGTTCGGAGACGACCATATTCGGCTCCGTCGGATCACACGCATCGACGAACATCCATGGCCAACCTCGACGAGCCTCGATCCAGACAAGGCCTGTGTGCGCACTTCATGAGCGAAAGTATGGGCCGGGAGCACCGCTGATGGCGGGCTCCCGGCCGCGTTGGTCAGCGATTGTCGGCCCGCTCGTCGCGGCCGTGATGGCCGTCGTGATCGCCTTCGTCACGCGAGCATTCGAAGCTTGACGCATCGGTCGTGCTTGCGCCACGCCCTTCATATTTCGCCGTCTTCGGGAAGGGGCACAGTGGCCGCTGGAACGCGACGCCTTGAGTCCGATCGTCGTTACGGTACTTCGTCGCGATTATCTTTTCCGGAGCTCTACCGAATTCGACCCAGCGATCGAGAGCCGAGAGAATATCACTCTCCGGATCGGAGGGGTTGGGCCCCGTCGCACCGCCTTGGCCGAATGCGTTCGCGCCTGGTCCGCCGCCACAATGAGCCATGCCCGGCACCATGAATAGCCGATAGAATTCGCTGGTGCGCCTCGGTCCACCCATAGCTTCGTTGACTGCCTTGAAGTAGTCGATGTCGCTTTGCGGAGAAATCGCGGTGTCGGCCCAACCTGTATATTGGATCAGTTTGCCACCGCTTTGCGCGAAAGGCTGCAGATTTGGGTCGACCGAGTTCAGGATCGCGCCAGTTCGGATGCGAGCCTGGCGGAGATTCTCTTCGATGCTGAAGGTGTTGGGATTCCATCCGGAATTGGGAAACACCATGTTTTGGAAGTAGCTGTTTGTGAACAGGCCCTGCAGACTTAGAGCCGGGTTGCCGGGACCAAGAATCCAGAGCGGCCAATTGACGGCGACGTTTGCTTCACCGCCTGGGCCGTAGCCCGGGAAAATGCGCGGCGGCCCCGAGAAGATCTTCTGGATTGCCTCTATCTTGTCGGGTGCGAGACAAGTTGCCGAGTTGGTCGCCCTGCACGATAGCTTTTCCAGCTTGAACTTGCACGCCAGCGGGTTGTTCAGAAACTTGTCGGCGCTCAAGCCGCCGTCACGGCCGGCGCATTGTGCGAGCACGGCATTGCTTACCAGGTCGACATCCGCCTGGGAGAGGTCGCCGGCCTTGGTAGCGGATAGAGCTCGCTCGTTCCACAAGAAGCCGGTGAAAAGGTTGGTCCAGTTGTTTGCGGGTGCGCCTGCAACGATGCCGTCGAAATCGCGAGGAAAACGTTGTGCCTCCATCAATGCTTCGCGGCCTCCGTCCGAACAACCCATGAAATAGGATCGCCTCGCGCCGGCGGATTTGAAGGCCTTGATGATCGCTTTGGAGACGTCCGTCGTCTCCTTCAGAGCGCGATAACCGAAGTCGATCAGCTTTTCCGGATGCCCGGCCGCCCAGCTTGCGTCGACAACACTGGCCTGATGCCCGTCATCGGTTGCTGCGACGGCGTAACCCCGCTGCAGTGGGTCGGCCATTTGCTGATAGGAGATCGCGCCGCAGAAGCCACCGCACCCGACCTGGAGATACTTCGAATTCCATCCCGTTTCGGGGATCCAGACCTCGAAACCGATGTGCGAGTCGCTCGTGGGCGTGGTAAAGCCCGCCACCCGGCAGAAGTCCGGTAGGCCGGTGATGGATTGAGGCGGAGTCGTCGGCGTGACGAACGTTCCGGCCGGAACACTCTGTGCCGTCGTTATCGTCGTATTTGGTCGATGAAAGCTGCTCGCCAGCTGCGAACAACTCGTCGTCGCCGACGCCGGTGATGCTGCGAACCCGATCACCGTACCCACGATAGCGGCCGGCAGGTACCTTGAAGCTCGTCGTCCACGTCGTTCAGTCTCGATCATCTCTCACCCTCCCTTGCTGTGGAATCATTTTGGAGCCGCCAGCTTGACGACGTGACAGCCGCACGTGAGCGCTTGTGCGCCGGTCACGCCGCCGCGTTCACAAATTGGCATTCGGGCAAAGTTTATCCGCGGCCCGCGCTGCTGCGCACGCTCGTCCCTCCCTTGAACGCCTGCGGTGAGCAGGCTTCCCGATCGATTGCACGATCGATGTTTTTAGGTCCACATGATGGACCTTGATTGAATGTCTCTCGATGTTACGAAGCGCGAAAACGTCTCGCAAGACAACGCGCCAGCCGAGGGCTTCTATTTCATCCGCCGCTGGTCCAGCATGTGGACTTCGCAGTGACGGAAGTGATTGCCCGGGGAGGGGTGCACATGCCTGACGCAGATGCCGCCGAAAGCGGAACGGGAACTCAAAGCCTCCAGAGAGCCGTCGTTCTGCTGCGGGAGGTGGCATCGCATGGCAATCGTGGTGCACGATTGACCGATCTGGTCGCCGACTCCGGACTGAGCAAAGCGACCGTTCGCAGACTGCTCGCCGCTCTTATCAGAGAGAGCCTCTTGGAGCAGGACGAAAGCACGCGTCGCTACTATCTCGGAGCTGACACCTTCGTGCTCGGCACGATCGCTGCGGCACGCTTTGGCACGCACAATCTCAGTCCGAACGCAGTTGCTCGACTGTCGGCTCTGTCGCACGCCAAATACGTCGGAGCTTCGATTCCGCTTGCGGCGCTGCTCTGTGATCGGCACAAGACTTCGGAACGGGGATCGGCGGTGGCCCTTGTTTACGAAAGCGCAGCCGGCCACACCTCCCGCCTGACTTATGCGGAGTTGTCGGACTATTCGCGGCGTTTCGCAGCAGTCCTGCGTGGCCTCGGAATAAGAAAAGGCGATGCCGTCGCAACTCTCCTTCCGAAAGGTCCGGAGTTGCTCATAGCGATGCTTGCAACTTGGCGCTTGGGCGCCATTCACGTTCCTCTGTTCACAGCCTTCGGAAGTGCGGCGATATCCTTTCGGCTAACCCATAGCGAGAGCAAAGTATTGATCACCACGCGTTCGCTGCGAAGCAGCGCGTTGGACGTCGCGGGTGGTTTGCGCGTCGTTGTTGTCGAGGGTTATGGCGCCGTGCCGGGGCCCACCAAAGACCGATCATTCTGGTCCAGTCTTCATATGGCTACCCCTCTGGAGAGCGTTACCAGCCTTCGCGGAGAGGATCTCTTCGTTCTCCTGTACACAGTGAGTATCGGAGGGACGCCCAAGGGCATTCCTGTTCCGGTGAGCGCTTTGGCTGGAATCGAGGAGCACATGCGCCTCGGGCTCGATCTGCGCGATGACGATGTCTATTGGAATCTCAGCGATCCGGCCTGGGGTGGCGGCCTTTACTACGCGATCATAGGCCCACTTCTGCTCGGGCGGGCTACCGTGCTCTGCGATGGGCCCTTTGACGCTGGTCAGATCTATCGTGTGCTGGCGAAACACAAGGTTACGAACCTGGCGGCATCTCCATACTGGTACAACGCCATGCGAAGTTTCGACAAGATTCAGCCTGCCACAGGTGAGCTCCGTCTCCGCGTGGCCTCGAGTGTCGGAGAACTCCTCCCGGACGAACTGATAAATTGGTCCGCCGAACGGCTGGGCGTACGACTTCATGACCACTATGGGCAAGCTGAAACGGGCGTGTTCGTATCCAATCACCAGGCGGTGACACTACAATTCCGCCGCCCGCCCGGGTCGATCGGCCATCAAGTCCCGGGTTTTAAAGTGGTCATCCTGGACGCTGGCGGTCGCGAATGTTCGATAGGCCAAAAAGGCGAAATCGCCATTGATACTGAAAAGTCGCCCTTGCACTGGTTCGACCGATATCACAATGAAACCGAGGGCACGACAGTCAGGTATAACTTCGGCCGTAGGTACTACCTCACGGGGGACATCGGCCGAATGGACGCGGAAGGGAATGTCTATTTCCTGGGAATGAAGGAAGATGCGATCAGCAGTAGCGGCTATCTGGTCGTACCTAGCCAACTCGAAGCGGCATTGACTTCGCATCCAGCCGTGGCGCAGGTCGTAGTCGTCGGAAGGCCCGATAGGCTGCGCGGTGAAGTCGTGAAGGCGTTCGTTGTTCTCAATTCCGGCCGAAGACCCTCAGCTGACGTCGCGGACGAGATTGCTCAACACGCCCGGGGGCAGCTGCCGCCATATTCGCTGCCGCCTGAGATAGAATTCGTGACAAGAATGCCGAGCGCCCTCGGACGGAGATCCCGTCGGCCGGCCGAGAGTGGCGTCATCTGGCGCAAATGAGGTCTGGGACAAACGTTGCGCTTCTCGGCCACTGCCGAATTTGGTGCGCCCGTCGGGCAGTGGGCTTGTGAACGTCGACCAGGCGACCCCGTCAGGGCTCTCCTGCCTATGGGCGCATTCGGGACGCTGAGTTCTTTCTTCCTTACTGTGACCGGCTTGACCTGCTCCACGATATGGCCCCGTTCAATTTGGCTAGGCGTTATTCAACGGAGAATGAGCTTGGTCGGGTGAACGTTACACTCGTAAGGTCTAGGCTGCCACGGGAGGCTGAGAGTGGAATTGCGTCGCTTGAAATACATGTCCGTTCTGGCCGAGGAATTGCACTTCGGAAGGGCAGCCGAGCGTCTGGGCATTGCGCAGCCGGCACTCACGCAGCAAATTCGGGCTCTCGAGCGCGAACTGGATGTCGAGCTCTTCCACCGAACGAAGAGATCCGTGAAGCTCACCGTCGCCGGTCGGGTCACGCTGAACGAGGCGATCAGGACCCTTCAGCAAGCTGAAAAGACCGCGCTAGTGGCGCGCCAAGCAGGTCGCGGCGAACTGGGGCACATCGAAATTGGATACGTGGGGTCAGCTATTTTCACGGGCGTCCTGTCGAAGGCAATCGCCCGGTTTCGCGTAGGCAATCCTCTCGTGGAGTTTCGCCTGAACGAGGTCGGGATCGTCCAGCAATTGGACGACGTCAGCAGTGGCCGCCTTGATCTTGGCATCCTTCGTCTTCCCGTGAAGTCGGTGCCGACCGGCGTTGGGATCATGTCGCTGCATCGCGAGCCGATCATCTTGGCGATCCCGCGCGGGCACCGGCTCGCGCGGCAAAAGAGCGTCACGCTGAGCGCGTTGAAGTCCGAGCCATTCGTCGCCGTGCAGATTCAGGAGGGCAGCGGTTTCAACGCGCAGGTTGCCCAGATATGCGCCGCGGGCGGATTGTCGCCTCAGATCGCGCAACGCGCGGGACAATTCACGGCTCTTGCCGGACTGGTCGCGGGCGGTCTCGGTGTGGCGTTCGTGCCCGATTCACTTCGGAAGCTGCGGATTGACGACGTGGTGTATCGGCCGTTGGCGAAGATCAACCAGCAGTCCGATCTGGCCATGGTCTATCGCAAGTCAGAGCGAGCCCCTGCCGTCGTCGCATTCCTCGATCAGTTGAGAAAGCTGGCGCGGCCGTCACCCTGATGATGGTCGCGGCTAATACGATCTTCTTATTAAATTGGAGGGAATCATTATTGGCTGCAACAACGCTCCGCTCGGTAGTCTCCTTTGAACGCCTC
The DNA here is from genome assembly GCF_023006445.1 of Bradyrhizobium sp. SHOUNA76. Taxonomy (NCBI): domain Bacteria; kingdom Pseudomonadati; phylum Pseudomonadota; class Alphaproteobacteria; order Hyphomicrobiales; family Nitrobacteraceae; genus Bradyrhizobium; species Bradyrhizobium sp. SHOUNA76. The sequence continues at coordinate 31,288 of NZ_JALBHA010000006.1, read as the reverse complement.
TAAAGATTGGCGACAGGGAGGATGACTGAGGGGGTCAAAGTGGCGGTAAGGTCCATCACCCGGCGAGACGCGCTGGCTTTGACATTGTCTGCAGCCGCCGGAGTACGATCCGTCCGGGCAGAGGGAAGATTGTCGGAGCGTCCTCTTCGAATGGTCGTTCCCTATTCGCCGGGCGCTTCCACCGACACCGTGGCGCGCCTCGTCGCTCGTCATATGGGCGACTATCTCAAACAATCGATCGTCGTGGAGAACAGGTCTGGCGCCGGGGGAACGATAGGTACGGGAGAAGTCGCCCGATCGGCAGCAGATGGCTCCACGATTCTGTTGGGCAATCTCAGCACGCTGGTGCTCAGCAAATTCCTGTTTCGAAACTTGAACTACGCGGTGGATCGAGACCTCGTTCCGCTCGGCCACATCGCCTATATCCCGAACATTCTCGTGGTGAACAGGGACGTCCCGGCGACGAACCTGCGGGAGTTGATTGCTTATCTGAAGGCGAGTCCTGGCCGCTACAGCTTTGGCAGCGCCGGCCAAGGCACCATCATGCACTTGTCGGGAGAGCTCTTTCAGAGGCTTGCCGGCGTCGAGATGATTCATGTCCCGTATCGCGGTACGCAGCCGGCGCTGCAGGATCTCATCGCCGGGAATATCATGATGATGTTCGACAACGTCCCAGGCACAATCGGCCTCATTCAGTCGAATACGATCCGTCCGGTTGGAGTATCCACGGACGTCAGGGTGCCGGCGCTGCCAGGCGTTCCAACGATCGCCGAGGCGGGCCTTTCAGAGTTCATCAACAAAAGTTGGTTTGCGGTATGCACGCGCGCTGGGATTCCCGCAACAGCGAGAGCCGAGCTGGAATCTGCAGCTCTTTACGCGGTGAACCATCCAGAGACCAAAGCCCGGCTGACTGATCTCGGAGCGATCCCCGCTCCAATGAACGGCTCGGATACAGAGAAATTGTTGAAGAGTGAGTCCGACTATTGGGAGCCCTTTGTGAAGTCCTTGAACATAACGCTGGACTGACCGGAGACTGAACGCGGCGCCGAACTGCCATTCTATTGATCAGTCAATGTGGAGCACGCCTTGAAAAGATTGGTCCTGGGTTTGCTTGCTCTTGCGCTCGTCGGTCAGGTGAGCGCCGCCCCAGCCGAGATGTTTCCGGCGCGGACTGTTCGACTGATCGTGCCGAACCCTGCCGGAGGCTCAAACGACGCCGCAGCGCGCTTCCTGGCGGAAGCGCTCAGCGAGCTTTGGCAACAAAATGTTGTCGTAGAGAACAAGCCGGGAGGGGGCGGAAATATCGGGACCCAGGCCGCCGCGTCTGCGGCGGCAGATGGATACACCTACCTGGTCTCCTCGCCCGGTCCAATCGTCATAAATCCATTGCTTTACAAGAAGCTGCCGTTCGATCCGCCGAGAGACTTCACGCCCGTCGCACTGCTCGCAACCGTTCCAATCGTGCTGATCGTCAATCCGGGACTGCCGATCTCCACGCTCGACGAGCTCTTGGAGTTCGCCAGGAAACAATCGGATGAACTCAACTACGCTTCCTCCGGAATTGGATCGACGCATCATTTGTCGGCGGAATTGTTCAAGAAGATGACGGGCCTCAAGCTCAGGCACGTGCCGTATCGCGGCGCCGCGCCGGCCATGAACGACATTATTGCCGGCCACGTTCCCATTCTCTTCGACAATCTACCTACCGTCATTCCGCAGGTGCAGGCGGGCACCGTTCGCGCTCTGGCCGTTGCAAGCCCAAAACGTCTGGACTCACTGCCCGACGTGCCGACGTTTGAGGAGGCCGGATTGGCTCACTTCGAGGCATCTTCGTGGTTCGGCGTGTTGGCGCCGGCGGGAGCGCCGACCGATATCGTGTCAAAAGTGACAGCCGACATAGAGCGGGTCATGTCGAACCCGCGCTTTCGAAAGAGCCTTGAAGCGACGGGCGCGCAAGCGGGTTCGGTCTTCGGTGCGGAGTTCGGCCGATTCATGAAGGATGAAACTGAAAAATGGGGAGACGTTATCAAGAGTTCGGGGATATCCATCATAGAATAGGCGACACGAGTTTACCGGTTGTAGGCCGTCCTGTGCTGGCAATCGTCACCATTTTTCGACCCACGGCCGAAGCACCACTTCGAACGCCCAGGTCGATCGATGTTGGCGATGCAGGTGCAGATAGGTTTCGGCGATATGATCGGGGTCGACCATGTTGTCGTCGACGGTCGTTCCGGCCAGCCGGTGAGCGCGGGTCCCGTCCTCCTGGGTCCAGCCGATGGCGGCGTCAATGGGCACATTCGCAACGTGGATACCTTGCGGCATCAATTCCCTCGCCATGCTTTGTGCGAGCCCCGATTTGGCATGACATGCCATCGCGAACGCACCGCTCAATGGGAAGCCTTTGAGCGCGGCGCTGGCGTTTGTGAAGATGATTGTGCCTTTTGCCCCGTTGGCGTCGGGCTTGTTTCCAAGCATGACCTTGGCGGCCTGTTGCCCCACCAGGAATGCACTGAATGCAGCGTTGCGAAGCGTTTCCAGCGCCATGCCTGGGTCCGCTTCGATCACGCTTTTGCGGAAAATGCCGGGGACGCGGCCATCAATGTTGTGAACGACAAGCCTCGGTGTCCCGAGGTCCTGCACGATCTTCGCGAACAACCGATCTACAGCGACCGGTTCGCTCGCATCGCAGGCGTAGCGATGCACCCCATGCATCTTCTCGAGCTTCTCAAGGACCGCTTTTTCGGGATTCCTCGCCGCTACGGCAACACGCATGCCATTCTCTGCGAACAATCTCGCGCAACTTGAACTAATGCCCGGACCGCCGCCGACTATGAGCGCAACGTCTTGAACGGAAGATTGAGTGGACTGAGCCATGTCGTTTGCTCGCATGCGTGCTTGGTTGATCAATTCCAAATCGGAACTATATGCGCGTGTTGGATTGTCGCCAAATGGAAAGTTTGGAAGATCGAGAGCGGATACAAAACCGAGACCTCGTCGCCACTGCTGGATCGGCCATCGGGGCAAGGCGCAAGGGCAAGCGACGACTTTCGCCACGGCTTCAAACCGAGAGCCTCTCTGGGGCCGTCGGGTTTGCGCCCAACCGGTAGAGTCCGATGCCGATTGGTGATAGCGAGTGCTTATCAATACAGCGAAATAATGTATTGGAGCTCGGCGAGAGCGACACCTAGTATCCCGCAAAGTCCCTCAAGTGGACGAAGCGGGAGCAATATCTCATGTCGCCGACGGCTCAAGCAGAACGCAACAAAGCATCGGAATTCCGATGGCCGCCGCAGGGCGTAACCCGCGCGCCATACCGTCTGTTCACCGACCCCGAAATCTACAAGCTGGAGCAGGAGCGGATCTTCAGGGGAAAGACCTGGAATTTCCTGTGCCTGGACATCGAGATCCAGAATGCCGGCGACTACCGGACCACGACCGTCGGCGAAACGCCGGTTGTCGTTACGCGCGACCGCGACGGCAAGGTACACGCGATGGTCAATCGCTGCGCGCACAAAGGCGCTCTGGTTTGCCTGAAGAAGAAGGACAACGTCGCGAGCCTCTCGTGCGTCTACCACGCTTGGAATTACGAGCTCGACGGCAAGCTCAAGGGCGTCGCTTTCCGCAACGGTGTGCGTGGTCAGGGTGGCATGCCGGAGGATTTCGATCCGGCGCAGCACCGGCTCCGCCCCTTGAGGGTGGAGTCGTTCTGCGGGATGATCTTCGGGACCTTTGCGGACGAGATCGAGGACGTCGAGGCGTATCTCGGTCCCGAGATGGCATCGTTCATCAAGCGAAACCTCGGCCGACCGTTGCGCATCCTCGGAACGCACAGCCAGATGATCCACAACAACTGGAAGCTATACGCCGAGAACCTGCGCGATTCCTATCATGCGACCCTGCTGCACACGTTCTACACAACCTTCAAGGTGAACCGCCTCGACATGGACGGCGGCATCACGCTGTCCGAGCGGAAATGGCACCATCTGAGCTTCGCGCGTCGCACGAAAATGCAGGAGGCGGCCGAATATGCGGATGCGAAGGTGCATTCGGCCAACTACGAATCTGCTCTGGATGGCCCAGGCTTGCTCGAGGCCTGGGAGGAGTTCGACGACGGCATCACCCACAGTATCCAGACCGTCTTTCCCAACATGTGCATTCAGTTCACGCTCAATTCTCTGGCGATCCGCTTTTTCGCCCCGCGCGGCGTGGATCAGACCGAATTGTTCTGGATCTATCTGGGCTACGAGCGGGATACCGATGAACAGTCGAGCATGCGGGTGATGCAAAGCAATCTGACCGGTGCCGCCGGCCTCGTCTCCCTGGAGGACGGCTGCATCAACGAATTCGTGCAGCGCGGAACGCGCGCCGATCCCGACCAGTCGTCGTTCATCGAGATGGGGGGGCGTGAAGTCGAATCCGAAAGGAATTCGCGCGCGACGGAAACCGCGGTTCGCGGCTTCTGGCACGGCTATCGCCACATCATGGGCTTCTGAGGAGAGGCGAGATGCACAAGGTTCTCGACAAAGCCTCCAAGCAGATGGTCGCACCGACGCGAGACCAAGTCGTGGATTTGATCGCAGCCTACGCACATTCGGTCGACGACATGAGGTTGGATGCGTGGCCGCAGTTCTTCACGTCAGACGCGCTGTACCACGTGACGACCCGCGAGAACCATGAGGCGGGACTTCCGATCGGCGTCGTGCGTTGTGTCGGAAGGGGTATGATGCAGGACCGGGTGAAGGCATTCTATTCGGCCAACATTTTCGAGCCACATACCTATAGCCACATCATCGGACGATCGGAGTTTCTGGAGCAGACATCGGATATGGTGGTTTCGGCTCGGTCGAACTTTCAGATCGTGCGAACCATGGAAACCGGTCGCATGGACTTGTTCGCGGTCGGCAGATATCTCGACGAAGTCGTGATCGAGGATGGTCAGCCCCGCTTCCGGAAGCGAGTGGTGATCCTGGATTCCCGGAACGTCGATATTTTGATCGTTATTCCGTTGTGACACCGATGACGACGGAAATTTCGCCGCGACAAGCATGGGACTTATTGGCTGCCGACAAGCACGCGCGGCTCGTCGACGTGCGGACGGAGCCGGAATGGGGCTATGTCGGAGTGCCGGATCTTGCGGATCTCGGAAAGGCGGTTGCCAAAATCTCCTGGCGTGTCTTTCCGGAGATGCGCGTCAATCCCGAGTTTATCGGAAAATTGAAGGCGACGTACGATCCGGCCAACCCGGTGATTTTCATGTGCCGCTCCGGCGGCAGAAGCCTCGCTGCCGCGAAGGCTGTCTTCGAGGCAGGGTTTGCGCGGTGCTTCAGTCTCGCCGGCGGCTTCGAGGGCGATGCCGACGAAGAAGGACATCGCGGCACCAAGGTCGGTTGGAAGGCGGACGGACTACCCTGGAGACAACCGTGAAATTGCGTTCCGGTGCGCCGGCGCAGCGGCAATTCCAATTCCGAGGAGATCAGCTTGGCGAAGAAGCGTGACATCGTCATAGCGGGCTATTCCGAAACTCCTGTCGAGTTCAAATCCGGGCGCAGCGCGTATGACTTCGGCGGAGAGGCTCTAGCGAAGCTTCTGCAATCCACGGGCATCCCAAAATCCGAGATCGACGGCATGGCGGTCGCTGCGCCGCTCAGCGAGTGTCCGAATCCGTTTTTCCCCGTGTATATGGCAGAGGCGTTGGGGCTTTCGCCGAAATGGCTGAATTATAGCGGCACCGGGGGATGCTCCGCCACGGGCGGCATCGCGAGGGCTGCTTCAGCCATCCGAGACGGCTTGTGCGAAACCGTCGTTGTTCTTTGCGCGGATGCCCCGAGCACGGCCTGGCGAGCGAATTACGGAGCATATCGAGGGGAGTTTCAGGAACCCGTGGGTGTTCAAGGACCTCCCGCGAGCTTTGGTTTGTTGATGAGCCGATATCATCATCAATATGGGATCAAATCGGAAGCCCTTGGAAAAATCGCGGTCACACAGCGTGAACACGCGCTCCATAACGAAAATGCGCTTGCGAAGTTCAAGACGCCTCTCACCATGGAGGACTACTTCAACTCCCGTGTGATCGCAGACCCGCTTCGATTGCTGGATTGTGTGATGTTCTGCGATGGGGCGAACGCCTTCCTGGTTACGTCCGAGAAGCGCGCGCGAGCGCTGGGCTTGAGCAAGATGGTCTACCCCACGGCTTACGCCGAGATCACCAATCTGCACGGTGACCGTTCGTGTCCCGACATAACGGAGACGGGCTTTTCTGTCATCGCTCCCCTGATCTACAAACAGAGCGGTTTGTCTGCCCGGGACATCCGGATGTTTCAGCCGTACGACGATTTTACGATCGCCGTCATGATGCAGTTCGAAGACTTCGGCTTCTGCGAGCGCGGGCAGGGCAGCGACTTCACTCTGGGTACGGATCTCTCGCGCACCGGCACATTGCCGCTGAACACGGGAGGCGGTCAGATCTCGGCCGGGCAACCAGGATTGGCGAGCGGCGGGCTCAATCTGGCCGAGGCTGTTCGACAGATGTTCGGAGAAGGAGGCGGTCGACAGGTGAAAGATCCCAAGAACGCCCTGGTCACGGGAATCGGTGTCATCCCATTTGCGCGCAACTGGGGCACAAGCGCAGCCCTGATCCTGGAGGCCTAGCGATGGTTGATCAAGCGGTCGCGCGCCCCGTTCCGAAGGTCTCGGTCTATGTCGACACCGCTCCGTTCTGGGAAGCCGCGAAACGCGGAAAACTCGTGCTGCAGTTCTGCAAGGACACCAATCAATTCCAGCACTATCCGCGCCCGGTCAGCATCTTCACCGGGAGCCGAAATCTGGAGTGGCGCGAGGTTTCGGGAAAAGGAGTGATCTATGCCTGTACGGTAATTCGCGTTCCGGGTCCCGGGCTGGAGGGCCGCTTACCGCTATCGGTCGCGACGGTCGAATTGGACGAAGGGGTCAGGATTCTCGGCAACATCGTCGACACGGATCCAGACAGGGTCTCGATCGGGCAGCGCGTCGAAGTAAGCTGGGACCGCCTCTCGGAAGACGTACAGTACCCGGCGTTCCGGATCGTTTGAGGCTTCGATGCGGCTCGACACGATCTTCCGAGCACAAGCGGTCCGCTATCCCGAAAAGACCGCACTCGTCTGTGGAAGCGATCGTGTCAGCTACAGCGAGCTCGACCGGCGGATACTCAATCTAGCGACCGGCCTGCTCAAACTCGGCGCAAAGACCGGAGACCGGCTGGTCATCAATCTGCCGAATGGAATCGAACTGGTCGAGCTTCTCTATGCGGCGTTCACGATCGGTGTGATCGTGGTTCCGGTATCTACGCGGCTGACGCCCCTCGAGCTGCAATACATCTGCCGGGACAGCAAACCGTTCGCGGTCGCTCTGGAGGCGGACTTCGCTCTGCGCGCTGAAGTCGCGAAGGACCTTCCGGACGCGGTCTTCATCTCGACCGGGGCGAAGATCTTCGGCGCGATCGGCCTGGCCGAGTTGCGCGCCAACGATCCTGCTCCTCTGCATCCCCTGCCGTTTGCGGACGATGCATTGGTAATGTACACGTCAGGCACGACCGGTGCTCCGAAGGGAGCAGTTATTACCCATTCGAACCTCATCGTGCAGAACTATTTCGTGCACGCCGTCGAATGGGGCATTTCGAGCGACGACAACTATCTCGTTACAACGCCTCTGGCGCATCGCGCCGGCTTGGCGCGACTGGCGAACGCCCTGAGTCTCGGGGGGACCTTGGTGATCCTCAAGACGTTCGATCCCGTCGCGGCTGTCCGGGCGATCGAAGACGAGAAGATCACCGTGGTCGGAATGGTGCCGACCGTCTGTCGCATGATGCTGCCTGCAATCCAGGAAGACCCGTCGCGGTGCGCCTCGTTGCGGTGCATTGTCGTGACCGGGGAGGCGTTCCCGGTGGAGCTGAAACGGAAGTTTCTGTCCTTGCTTCCGCACGTCCGCCTCGTCTCCTTCTTCGCCATGACGGAAGCCGGGGCGGTAACGTCGCTCGCGCACGAGGAACAGTTCGTCCGGCCCGAATCGATCGGACGCCCGACACCGGGCGTGGAGATCAGGATCGTCGATGATCGCGGGGCCGACACCGTACCGGGACAGCCGGGCGAGCTACTCGTTCGATCGGGCGAGCCGGGGCGTTTCACCGTCATGCGGTGCTATTACGAACGGCCCGAGGAGACGGCGACGGCGCTGCGCGACGGCTGGTTGCATACCGGCGACATCGCAAGATGCGACGAGCTTGGATACCTCTATATCGTGGACCGCAAGAAGGACATGATCATAAGCGGCGGCTTGAATGTCTACACAAAGGAAGTCGAGCAGGCCCTGCTGACCAACCCCGGCATTGTGGACGCCGCCGTCGTCGGTATTCCAGACGATGTCTACGGCGAGTCGGTTGTTGCGTTCGTCGAGCGCTCGGCGGATAGCTCGTTGACAATCGAAGATGTGATCGCAACCGCGCAAGGGCGAATCGCTGGTTACAAGAAGCCCAAACACGTCTTCCTGGTCGATGACCTCCCGCGAAACGGTACCGGCAAGGTCTTGAAACACGAGCTGCGGCTGCGCGCAGAACGATTACTGCGTCTGTCGCCCGAAGCAGCCCGGGGTTGATCATGCGACAGTCGATGCGCCGATCGCCGTTCGGAAATCAACTGTCGAGGCCTTGAAGGTTCCTCACTCTTGAAGAGTGGGTTCCTGAATCTTGAATAAGAAGCTCCTTGAGTCCCGAACAACGGGTGTCGAGCGTCAATCCGGTGAACGTCGCGAGCGGCGCGGCGAAGCACGAGAGGCGGCTTCGACCCGACAACTCGTGGAGCATCTCATCCAAGATAACAGCTGATCGGTTATGAGGGCTCGCTAGGATGAGGACAGTACAGCCGTTAGACCGCCGTCCACGCTTAGGATCTGACCGGTGATATGTTTGCCGGCTTCGCTGGCGAACAACAGGGCGGCGCCTTTCAGGTCGTCTTCGTCACCGATGCGCTGCAGAGGTACGCCTGTCGTCAGCTTCTCCATGCCGACCTGCTCGATCGTGCCCTTGGTCATTTTCGAGGGAAACATGCCCGGCGCCAACGCGTTCACCGTGATGCCGTAGCGCCCCCAGCCGCCGGCGAGTGCTCTGGTGAAGTTGACCACGGCGCCCTTGCTCGTGTTGTAGGCGATCGTTTGAGTCGTGCTCGTGCTGCCGAGGAGGCCGGCGATCGACGCCAGATTGATGATCCGACCATATCGGTTCGGAATCATCGAGCGTTTTCCGATCTGCTGGCTCAGGAGGAAGAGGGAGCGAATGTTGAGATTCATGACCTTGTCCCACGCCTCGATAGGGTGATCTTCGGTCGGAGCCCCCCATGTCGCTCCCGCATTGTTGACGAGAATATCAATTCGCCCGAGCTTGCCGAGGGCCTCGTCGACGAGACGTGAGATGTCATCGTCCCTGGAGTTATCCGCTGCGATCCATTGTGCTGAGATTCCACGGCCGGCGAGATGCGCCTGCGCCTTTTCAAGGTCCGAAGCCTTCCGCGACGACAATACGATCTCCGCTCCCTGTTCGCCCAGTGCTTCGGCGATTTGAAGCCCAAGCCCGCGGGAGCCTCCGGTCACGAGGGCTTTCTTTCCAGAGAGATCGAGCAAGCTTTTCAAGCTGACCATTTTGAAGACCTGATGTTCTGTTGGAGGGGGCATCCGAACCTCAGCCGCAAGGGGCAGCCGAGACGCGGCATACTTTACATCAATGAAACTTACTGTATAGTCAGAATGTTTTCTCGATGCCGGGAAAATTGATGAAAAACAACGGTTCAGCCTCATCGGCAGGATGAGTCATTTCGTGAGTCGTGAGTTCGTGGCCGTAGGTGAGGCCGCGCCTCCGAGCACTGATGGAGCGAGAGTATGGTACGCGATAGCGCCTGCGATCTGATTGTTTTTGGCGCCAGTGGCTTCACCGGTCGGCTCGTGGCCGAGTACCTCGCGACGAGATACGGAAAGAAAATCAAATGGGGAATGGCGGGCCGCGACCTCGAGAAGCTCGCCACCGTCCGCGCCGAGATCGGCGCGCCCGACGATACATTGCTGATCAAGGCTGACTCGGACGACGAAGCGTCGCTGCAGGCGCTGGCTCGGTCGACGCGCGCCGTGATCTCCACGGTCGGACCCTTCCAGCTTTTTGGATCGAAATTGGTGGCGGCATGCGCTCGCGCGGGCACGGACTATCTCGACTTGAGCGGCGAAACCGTCTGGATGAGGAGCATGATCGACGCCCATGAGGACGAGGCCCGATCGAGTGGGGCGCGCATCATCTTCTCGTGCGGCTTCGATTCCGTGCCGTTCGAACTCGGCGTGTTCTTCCTGCAGGGCGCCGCCAGGAAGGCGTGGGGAGAGCCCGCCGAGCACGTGAAAGGCCGGGTCCGGGTGATGAAGGGCACGTTCTCGGGCGGAACTGCAGCCAGTTCACGCGCGACGATGGCCGCCGCGATGAGTAATCCGAAGGTGCTCGACCAGCTCAAGGATCCGTTTCTTCTGACGCCCGGCTTTGCTGGACCGAAGCAGCCGCATGGAATGAAGATTGAGTTCGACGAGGACCTCGGCGCCTGGGTGGCCCCCTTCATCATGTCGCCGATCAACACGCGCAACGTTCATCGCTCGAACGCTCTCATGGGGCACAGCTACGGGACCGGTTTCGTTTACGACGAGATGATCGTCGCCGGTCCCGGCAAGCAGGGCGAGATGACGGCCGCCAAGATTGCGGAGGATAACAGATCGTTCGGCGGCGAAGGCAGTCCGAAGCCAGGTGAGGGCCCGTCGAAGGCGGAACGTGAGGCCGGTTGTTACGACATCCTGTTCATCGGGAGTAGCAAGGATCGCGGCAAGATCTCTGTCGCGGTTCGAGGTGACAGGGACCCAGGTTACGGATCGACGTCAAAAATGATCACGGAATGCGCGATCTGCCTCCTGCAGGACGCGAGCGACGTCGCTGCTGGCATTTGGACGCCTGGCGCGGCGATGGGCGAGAAGCTGATACCTCGGTTGGTTCGAAATGCCGGGCTCACCTTCAAAGTCGAGAGCTGAGAAAGGACGAACGCTGGGAAAATTGTTGTTCAGGAAAAATCGGGGGCGGCTCATGGAATGTGGTCTATTCGCGATCGAATTCTTTCCCGATCCGAGCGTCGATGAAATCAGAGAAGGTCAGCTTCTCGCGTTGGCCTTCGGATTGCCTTTCGCTGTCATCGTGCAGCTTGTTCTTTGGATTGCGCTGTGAAGTGGGCGCGCGGGTCTCCCAGACTGGCCCGGGATCTCTGATCCCGGGCCATTTTTTTTCGGGGGGCTCTTCGACGCCGCGCGGATCCAACCACGATTGTCGGAGGATCAAGATCGCCTGGCTTGGCCTTGTAGTTCGAGCATATACCTCGGGCCGCGGAAATTCCGATTGGTTTCCATCAGTGCCTGCGCGCCGGCTTCGATAAAGCTGCCCGCCTTCCCGCGCGGCGGCGCGTCCCATCGATCTATGCGTTCTGCAGAGCTTCGCGAATCCGCGGCGATCGCTTCAAAGCCCATTGTATGTCCTTCGGAGTACGCCCAAGCAACCGCTCGAGCTGGTCGTCAACGATGTCATAGCGTCCGCCCGCGACCAAGTGGACGAGCGCCCTTATGTGGCTTGCGACATGCGGATTGCGGGACGCATAAGCGCTGTTGACGTAAGTCTCGATCCAGGCGTCCGCCGCCTGAGGAACGTAAGAAATACGCCGGCCCAGCACCGCGGCATAGTCCTCCGCAACCCCGTGCATGTCTTTCAACGTCGGACCGGTCAACGCATAAGACTTCGAAACATGCCCCGACGGATCCATCAAAATCTTCGCGCATACTACTGCAACGTCATAGGCCGCAATGGGCGCAACCTTCTGCGACCCAAACGGCAGGTGCAGCTCATTTGCACCGAGGAGCTGCTTCAGGGGAAACCACGACAGGATGGGATTCTCGACGAACATCGTCGCTTGAACGTTCACAACCGGCAGGCCTGACCATTTCAACGCCCGCTCCGAAGCCCAGTGAGCCCGTTGTTGCCGCGACCAATCGCCAATCAAGCCGCCCAGCCAAGCGCGTCTTGCATCGTGCGAAGTCGACATTCTGTCGAAGGTCATGTAGCACTGCTCGTATTCCGAAATGTTCACGAACACTTCGGTATCCCCTTGTTCTTGTGCGGCTGCAGCCATCAGGATGCTGGCGTCGGTATAATAGGGGTTCAAGCTCATGCTGAAATAAATTCGTTGACAGCCCTTCACGGCGGCGACGACGTCGGCGAGATCGAGAAGATTCCCGACAAATACTTCTGCACCGGCTTCCCGCAGCGCTTCGGCCCGTTCGTCGTCCCTTTTGACAAAGGCACGTACTGGATATTGCTGCTCCAGCAGCATGTGGGTGATCGTTTTACTGACCGAGCCAACTTCTCCGCCGGCGCCGGTGATCAGGATTGGACTTCGCTTCGACATGAATCGTCTCCCAAGGTCAGCAGTCGGTCTCCGGCGCGGTTAGTGTTGCCTTGAGCCGCAAAATGGTTGGAGTTCCCATCCCATCTCGCTTGGCAAGTTCGCCCGTGCCTCCGAAGAAAGTGCTTCAGGCAATTTCTTCTCCACGGTCTGAAAAAGTAGGTGGCTATGGTCGAGGGCCGGACCGGTCGCTCAGCAATGGCGACGGTCCGGCATTTTTCAGATCGGCATCGCGATCGATTGTGAGATGAAGCGGATCACCACTTCTCGCCGTAGGGGCGGAGTTCGTAGTTGAACGACCATGCCGAGCGAGGCTGATGGCAAATGTGCCAAATCTCATCGGCAATCGTTGTCGGTTGAGCGAAAAACTCTTCCGGCTTGTCGTGGAACATCTTGCGAGCCCACGGTACGTTGATGACTGCGTCGATCATCAGAAAGGCGACATGGACGCCCTTCGGGCCCAGATGCCGCGCCATCGATTCGGCAAGGATGCGTTCTGCCGCCTTCGACGGCGCAAAGCCGGCGTAGCTCTCGACCCCGCGATAGGCTGAGGTATTGCCGGTCGCGATGATGGCACCGCTTTGCGCCTTGATCATCGCAGGAGCGACCGCTCTGGCAAGGTAAAGCAGTCCCATGGTGTTGACTTTGAAGTTCGTCTCAAGAGCCGCGGGATCCACTTCCAGGAAATTTCCGAACGTTCCGCCTACGGCATTGTGGATGGCGATCGCGGGCGCGCCGTGGTCACGCGTGATTTTTGCGATGGTTTCGCTGACCTGGTCCTCCTGCGTGACATCGCAGATGTAGGCGGAGGCGTCCGGCAGCTCGGCTTGCAGCTTCGGAATGCGCTTCTCCGAGCGCGCAATGAGAGCGACGTGGTAGTCGCCGCGAGAGAAGCGGCGGGCGAGTGCGCTGCCTGTACCGGGACCAACACCGGTAATAACACAAACTGGTTTTGTCATGATCATGCCTGCGCTTTTGCTGCTGCTTCAACGAATGGGAGTCGATCGTTTCCGAAATAGAGTTCCTCTCCGATCCGAAACGTTGGCGTACCAAACAGGCCGGCTTCTTCGGCTGCCTTGTTGCGGGCCTTCAGTTCCTCGGAGGTCTCCTCCTGAGCCATCAGTTCGAGGATGCGATCGGCAGGAAGCTCGTTCTTCTTCAGGAAGTCTCTGAGGATGTCGACGTTGCCGAGGTCAAGCACCTGGGCGTAGAGGCCCGTGAACACCTTCGATACGAAATCGGGCCCCACCCCGAGCTTGATCGCGGCGATGGCCCCGCGAAGCAGGAAGTTGAGGTCGATGTGCCGGAAGTTCTGGTTGGGCTCCCAGCCGACGCCGTACTTTTTGACCCAACGTTGCAGATCGCTTTTTGCGTATTTTCTCTTCGCCCTGCACTCCATTGTCGTCGGGGTGTTGCCGGTCGCTTTCATCAGATCCAGCACATTGATGGGCATGTAGACGACGGTTGCCTGCGTGTCTGCGGCCAGCTTCTTGAGCTGACTCTGTGCGAGGTAGCTGTAGGGGCTACCGAAGTCGAAATAGAATTCAATCTGTTTGGTCATCCCTGGTCCTTTCTCCCTTGTCGATCGCTCGTTTTGGCTCAATTTGCTGCCGAACAGCTGCCGAGCCGGGCCGCTGCTTTCGTGTATCTCACTGGTTTCCAAGACGAAAATCTGGTGTCTCCTGCCCTCAAAGAAAGTTATTGACTGGTAAGTAAGTTAATTGTAGATGAGTATCAATGTCAACTGCTAGCCGCTTCGAAGAAGACTTCGCTGGGCCATGAGCATGTGTATTTCCGCATTGTCAGGAGTTGTCGACGCTAGCCATGGCATTGGCGAATGCGGCAATCGTGCGTCTAGCGGTGCATTAGGGTTGCACGAGGCTTTACCTCGCGAGTCGAGTGATAATACTTTCGAGCGCATGAAAAAGCGCAAGAAACGACTGACAAATTCCGAACATCGCGAGTTGAGCATGTCGGCAGTATTGGCTGCCGCCGAGTTTCTCTTCGTGACCCAGGGCTACAACGGCACGACGACGGAGCAGATCGGGCAGCTCGCAGACCTGACCAAGGGCAGCGTCTACTTCTATTACGGCAACAAGGAAGGTGTCCTGCTTGAGCTGCTCAATCGCGTGCGAGCCAACGTCATGGAGCCATATCTTCAGATCCTGCAAGATCAAAGCCTTTCGCCCGTCGAGCGCATGACGAAATATCTGGAGAGGGCCGGCGAGGTCGCCCTTGACCATCCGGGCTCGATGTTGCTGCCGATCGTCGTCTCTATAGAGATGGCCGCAACTGAATCCGAGGCGGCGCGCAGGGTAAAGGCTGGCTACAATCGGATCGCGCGAGAAGTGCGAACTGTCCTGGAGCTTGGGCAGGCTTCTGGCATGTTCCGCTCCGATCTGAGCAGCAGCGATATGGCTCGGGTCCTGATCTCCACCGGCGATGGCATCATGCTCGAGTGCCTCCGTCAGAATCTCCGCATTGACGTTCACCGTCTGGTTCGCGCGCTGAAGGCTGTCGTGCTTACCGGTCTTCAAATCGCGTCGGAGGCGCCGAGAGACATCGAGGCCGATGATGGCCCCTCCGTTATCGATGTCTTGCGAGGCAATCTCCAGGACCACGCATAAACAATCAACGAATTCTAACAGGGAAGGTCCGACCATGGCTCAAGCGGCGCTCGCACGCGAAATCCCGGAAGAGGCAACTGAGGTCGCTCTACAGACCCGAATCAAGGCTGGCGCAACGCTGGAAGATATCAGCGAGATGACGCCGCGCTATCGTGACGTGCTCGTCGCGACTATGGCGATCGCGGCCGATCTGGAAATCATGACGTTGCCTCTCGACTTCGATGCCATCGCGTTTGCGCCCAGTATCAACGATCGAATTGCCATCGCGTCTGCGCTGCAAGACGAGATGGGGCATGCCCAAGTCATGTTCCGCATGCTCGAGGATTTCGGCTTCGACTCCTATCACCAGGTGTTCGAGCGTGATCCCAAGAATTTCAAGACGTTCTTTCTGCTCGAGTTTGGCAACTTGAGTCCGATCGATGTGGGGCTAGGCCACCTTGTCGGCGATCAGGCGGGATACATCACGACGTGTGATCTCGAGGAAAATTGTTCATTCGGTCCATATAGCCGGTCCCTGCGGAAGGTGAACTTCGAGGAAAATTTCCACGTCAAGCGCGGCGAGTACATGATCCGCCACTACATGCAGCAGGGGCCCGAGATACGGAAGCGTGTTCAGGAACGTATGGATTTCTGGTTTCCCTTGGGTGCCGAGTGGTTCGGCGCGACGGACGATGTCAAGTCGAGAACCGACCAGCTCCATTACAAGATTCGCGGTAGCAGCAACGATCAGCTCAGGCAGATTTGGCTGCAGCGCCTCGTTCCTTTCTGCGAGCAGGTTGGTCTGAAGGTCCCGGCTCACTTCGATAGCGAAAGAGGCATTTACGTCCTCGATTACCAGATGCCGATCCTGCTGAATCTGGAAACTTTGAAATGGGATTTCCGTACGGTGCCATGGCCCGAGAAGCTGGCGCAGTGGAAGAAGGGCGGCCCATTGAAGCTGCCGGGCCTGAGCCGGATGCAGATTGAGCTGTGGGGGCAAGACCTGTGGTGACGGAGCAGGCGGTCCGGGAGGCGCTTCTCGCGGTGAATGACCCGCATATACCGGTCAGCATCGAGAGCATGGGGATGTTGCGGGCAGTCACGATATCGGAAACCGGCGTGGTCAATGTCGAACTCGCCATCCCGTGCCTGGCCTGTCCTGGCGTGTCGATGCTGAAACAATCGGTCAAGGACGCCGTGGGCGGCCTAAAAGGCGTCAGCGAGGTCAACGTCCTCGAAGGCTGGCACCACGATTGGACCACTCAATCCATTGAGCCCAATGCACGGCAACTGATGCGCCGCTTCGGAATACAAGTTTAAGGGTGCGATGATGAAGAAGGTTATCGACAGACAATTGGAGTTGGGCGGCGACAAGCCCGAATTCTACGAGGTATTTGCGCGCAGAGATTCCGCAGAACCACTCACTCATATCGGTTCGGTCGAGGCCCCCAACGCGGAACTGGCGGAGGCGCGCGCCTGGTTCGTCTACGACCACCATACCTGGCGGGAGATGTGCATCGTTCCGCTGTCGGCAATCGTTACTATTACCGAACGCGGCAGCAAATCGAAGGTGAAGGTGGTGTGATGTCCGTCATCAATTCAATCGAAGATCTTTCAGAAGCGGACCGGTGCCTGCGGGACGAACTGTATTGCATCGCGGACGCCAAACTGGTGCTCGCCGGCTGGTACATGATGGTGTTGCAGAACGGGCGCTCCATCGCGGACTTCACGTCCATCTGCGCGATGATGCAGGGGCAGTATGGGCATGCCCGCGCGCTCTATCAGCATCTGGGGCGTTTCGGAGTCACGCTCGAGGAGGTCGAGTGGACGCGTGGTGCGAAGGATATCCGCTCGCCCAAGCTGCTCGACCGGCCGCCGCAATCGTGGTCTGATTTTATCGCAACGATATTCATGGCTGAGCAGGCCATTTCCACGCAACTGAGCGCTTACAGGACAAGCCTGGCCGACAGAACCCTGGCACGTCTCGCTGACAAGATCCTGAAGGAATCGCGCTTTCACCTCAGCTATTCGGTGGGCTGGATCAAGGCGCTGCGCAAGGATTCGGCGTCCACGGTAGACGAAGACGCCCGTCGCCGCTTGGTCGACGCTTTGGATTGGTGGGGCGACGCGGACCGGCCGGACGTGGTTTTCTCAACCGGCTATCGGGATACGTCGGATTCGGACCTTCGCGATCGCTTCCTCAAAGCGATCGGCGCAACCTTCGATGTTCCGGACGGAATTGTGGGCCCTGCAAAGTCGTGGCAGCCGTCCATCCGCCGCAACGGCCGTCCCGGGATCCCGGAGAATCTGTTCGAGAAGATCGGTTTCAAGAATCGCGAATTGGCGATGCCGTGAATCGAAACGAGCCAACGTTCGACTTGCCGGTAGATGCCAGCAAGGTCGTTTGTCCGCACTGTGAGAGCGATGTTGTCGATATCGAATCGCCTTTCGGTGGAAGCGTTTCCGAAGTCTTGTTTCGATGCCGGAAATGCAAGTCGTTCTTCCATTGGGTGAAGTGGCAGCCTGAGCCATCACGTTAGGTGCGGTCGGAAAACCAAAGAGCAGCACAAGCTGCCAGAACGAACAAGGGGAGGTCATGGTGCTGGATCGAGCCATTTCGGTTTCGGATGTTCTTCGGGCAACGGCCTGCGCGACGCCGCAAAGAAGCGCCGTCGTCGATGAGGCGGGGTCGCTGACCTACCGCGAATTCGATGAGACGGTCGACCGCCTTGCTGCTGGACTTCAGCGGCTCGGAGTTGGAGCAGGCGACAGGGTTGCATATTTGCTGTGGAATCAGCGCGAGCTGCTTCTATCCTACTTTTCGATCGCCCGGCTCGGTGCGCTGACCGTTTCTCTAAACTTTCGGCTGACGGCCGAAGAGCTCGCGTATCAGCTCTCGGCAGCCAAGTGTAAAGCGCTCATCGTTGATGAAGAGCTCGCTGGACTGGCGTCTCAGGCCATCGCGACCTCTACGCTCTCGATCCGACTGATCGTGTGCGGCAGCGGCGTGGGGCCCGATCAGCTTCGCTTCGACGATCTGCTAAGCGGTACCGCAGACATGTCCTCCTTCCCGATCGTGAGCGCAGATGCTGATAGCGGCATCTGGTTCACATCGGGCACGACAGGCCGGCCGAAGGGAGCAGTGGTTAAGCACCGATCTGCTCTGGCTGCCGCGATGCTCGGCGCCTGGGCTATTCGGATTTCGGAACCCATCAGAGTCTTGGGCGTCGCTCCCCTTTTTCATCGAGGAGCGATGGAAAACGTTGCGCTCCCGGTCGTGATGTGTGGTGGCACGCAGTTTTTGTTCAAGAAGCTCAACGCTGCACAAACGTTGGAATACCTGGAGAAGCTCGAGATCAACACCGCGTTCATCGTCCCGACGATGGCCTGGCAATTGCTGCGCGAACTAACTGCCGAGACGAAGCCGTTGCCTCATCTCGCAAACTGGCTTTCAGCGTCCGCCCCGTTGCCGCCGGTACTTGCGGAGCAAATCACCAAACGCTTCGAATTACCCAATGGAGTTATTAACACTTACGGCATCACCGAAATGCTGTTCGTTTCGACCTGTCCTCCGTCGATGCTGTCGAGGAAGCCAGGCAGTGCCGGGCTCCCGGCACCTGGGACGCAGATCGCCATCTACGACGACAAGCGCGGGGTCCTTCCTCGTGGCGAGATCGGAGAAATTCTCATCAGCGGGCCGACGGCATTCTCGCGCTATCTCGACAACGAGCAAGCGACGCGGGACGCGATCATCGATCTGAATGGGCAGGAGTGGTATCGCAGCGGCGATGTCGGTGTTCTCGATGAGGACGGATACCTTGCTATCAAGGACCGCAAGAAGGACATGATCATCTCCGGTGGAGAGAACGTCTATTGCGCCGAAGTCGAATTGGCGTTGATCGATCATCCATCAATCCGGGAAGTCGCGGTGATCGGAATTCCCGACGAAAAGTGGGGCGAAATCGTTGTCGCTGCCATCGTCAAGGCGACAGATGCAGCCGTAGATCCGGACGACATCGTAAGGAGCTGCGCGTCCCTCGCGAGCTACAAGCGGCCGCGTGAAGTGGTCTGCCTTGACGCATTGCCGCGCAACAGCTTCGGCAAAGTACGCAAGGATCTGGTTCGGGAGATGGTCCGCGAGCGGCTCCCTTCGTCGACGCGCATACGCCGCGCGTCCTAGTCAAGGAGCCGATCTTCTCGAACCGGCTTGAGGTTTAAGAAGACACGTAGTTTCACATTTTTGGAGTGATGTCATGTTCAAGCTCTTCAGGCCATTTATTGCTCTGATGCTGATGTCGTTCGGGTCCGCTGCGTATGCCGCCGATGCACCGGGTGTGACGCCGTCTGAGATCAAGATTGGCGGAGTCTTTCCTTTCAGCGGACCGGCCTCGCCGTACGGTGTCATAGGTCAAGCCATTCTTGCCTATGCCCAATCGGTCAACGACCGCGGCGGCATTAACGGCCGGAAAATAAACTACATCATGTACGACGATGCTTACAGCCCGCCCAAAGCGGTGGAGCAGGTGCGCAAGCTCGTCGAAGGCGACGAGGTCGCCTTCATCTATGGTCAGCTTGGTACCCCGGGAAACACGGCGGTCGCCAAATATCTCATTGCGAAGCGCGTGCCGAGCATAGGCATCATCACCGGGTCGAACAAGTTCACGAACGTCTCGGATTATCCGCTGACGACGACGAGCATCGTCAGTTACGATACAGAGGGGAAGATCTATGCCAAGTTTCTGACCAAGACGATGCCGAATGCGAAGTATGGCATCCTCTATCAGAATGACGATCTCGGCAAGGATTACGTCAACGCTTTCAAGGCGATCTTGAAAGGCGCTTTCGAAGCGAAGGTTGTCGCCGTCTCATATGAGGTCAGCGATCCAACGGTGGATTCTCAAATCCTGAACTTGAAGAGTTCAGGGGCCGATGCGCTGCTGGTGGCGGGGACGCCAAAGTTCGCGGCGCAAGCCATTCGGAGGGCTGCCGAGATCGGCTGGAAACCCACGATCGTACTG
Organism: Bradyrhizobium sp. SHOUNA76; assembly: GCF_023006445.1. Lineage (NCBI taxonomy): Bacteria > Pseudomonadati > Pseudomonadota > Alphaproteobacteria > Hyphomicrobiales > Nitrobacteraceae > Bradyrhizobium > Bradyrhizobium sp. SHOUNA76. The sequence goes on along the minus strand of NZ_JALBHA010000006.1, from coordinate 11,173 downwards.
AACTACCCCTCGGGTTCGGTTAGCGCGACCCTGAAGCCGGCAGGTCTGGAAAGGGCGGTCGGTGTGATCGTCGGGCAGAACCTGATGGATCCGGTCGACACGCAGTGGGCCAACGACGCTGGGATGAAGGGCTATCGAACCTTCATCGAAAAGTACATGCCGGGCGCCGACTTCGCCGACACCAATATCCAGTACGGTTATGCGCAAGCAGCGTTGCTCGAACACCTGATCAAACAGTGCGGGAGCGATCTTTCCCGCGAGAATATCATCAAGCAGGCGAAGAGCCTGAAGAATGTCATGCTACCGACGCTGTTGCCTGGCATCAGCGTCAGTACGAGCGATAAGATCAACATGAATTACACCCAAATGAAGCTGCAACGCTGGAGTGGTACAGCCTGGGAGCTTTTCGGCGAAGTCCTTGACGCTTCCTCAGAGTGAGCAGGGACGGAAGGTCGGGCTCACGTGCCCACACGGTGGCGGCTCCCGGCAGACCTGCGCAATGAGCTGAGCCGTGATGCGCCGGCGCAGGGTCGTCACGCACCGCTGAACACCGAACGAAGATCAGACCTGCCGCACCGAGAGCTAGGTGTGCGGCTGGAGCGAAACTCGCCGATCAAGACTTGAAAAAAACAAGGTAATATACGAAAGCAACTTATGTAGGTTTGCAGCATCTACTTTGATCTGAGTGAGAAGGGTCGGTGTCGGCCGCGCTCTCGCGAGTGACTCAAGACAGCTTGATTTGCGCTGGGACAATTCCTCCCGGACCGGGGAGGTAAACAAGGCAGGAGAGGCCAGAGATGCCTGAGGCATATATCTACGACCACGTTCGCACGCCGCGCGGCAAGGGAAAGTCCGACGGCTCGCTCCACGAAGTGACGGCTCTCGCGCTGGCGGCCGTTCCGCTACAGGCGCTGAAGGAGCGCAACAATCTGGCGCCTGACAGCGTCGATGACGTCGTGCTCGGCGTTGTGGATCCGATCGGCGAGGCAGGGGGCGACATCGCGCGATTTGCTGCGCTGAAGGCCGGCTTCGACAAGTCAGTGCCCGGTATTCAGGTCAACCGCTTCTGCGCGTCGGGCCTCGACGCCGTGAATATTGCCGCGGCGCAGATCATGTCGGGGCAGCACGAATTGACCATCGGCGGCGGCGCGGAGTCCATGAGCCGCGTCGGGATCATGTCCTCCGGTTCGGCATGGCCGACGGATCCTTCTATGGCGGTGCCGAGCTATTTCATGCCTCAGGGCGTCGCAGCGGATTTGATTGCCACCAAGTACGGCTTCTCGCGCGATGACGTCGATACCTACGCCGTTCAGAGCCAGGAGCGCGCCGCCCGGGCCTGGGACGAAGGTCGGTTCAAGAAATCGGTCGTGCCGGTGAAGGACGTCAATGGCATCACGATTCTCGCAAAGGACGAGCATATTCGCCCGGGAACGACAATGCAGTCGCTCGGCCAGCTGCAGCCATCATTCGCCACGATGGGTGCGATGGGCGGCTTTGACGCCGTTGCCGTGCAATCGCATCCGGAAATCGAGGCGATCAATTACGTGCACCATGCAGGCAACTCGTCGGGTATTGTCGACGGCGCGGGAGCCGTTCTTCTCGGTAGCAAGGATGCTGGCAAAAAGCATGACCTCAAGCCACGTGCAAAGATTCGCGCGTTCGTCAATGTCGGCTCCGAACCTGCGATGATGCTGACCGGTCCGGTCGATGTGACCAGAAAAGTGCTTGATCGTTCCGGCATGAAGCTGTCGGACATCGATCTGGTCGAACTGAACGAGGCGTTTGCCTCCGTGGTCCTGCGACTGATGCAGGCGTTCGAAATCGACAGGGACAAGATCAACGTCAACGGCGGCGCGATTGCGATGGGCCACCCACTTGGCGCGACCGGCGCGATGATCCTCGGTACGGTTCTCGACGAACTCGAGCGTACCAACAAATCCACCGCTCTCGTGACGCTGTGCATCGGCGGCGGAATGGGTACCGCGACCATCATTGAACGGGTCTGAATTGTTCTCTTCCCTGTAAGGGGAGGCGACCCAGGCGAAAATCCTAATCATGACGTCCTTAGGAGCACTCGCGAGGAGCGAGGCACCCCTGGATGACGACAAGGAATTGGAACGATCACATGGCCTACAAGAATTTCAGGATTGAGACAGACGTCGACGGCATTGCGCTGGTGACGTGGGATATCCCCGGAAAATCGATGAACGTCATCGACGACACATCCGGCGCCGAGCTTGCGGCGATCATCGAGCAGATGACATCAGATGTGGCGGTCAAGGGCGTCGTTGTCACATCCGGCAAGGACGCGTTTTGCGCCGGCGCGGATTTGACGATGCTTGAAGCGATGAACCGTACTCACGGGGAGATGTTGAAGTCGCAAGGCGAGGAAGCGGCGAACAAATACGTGTTCGGTGAGGCGCGCAAATTGTCGCAATCATTCCGAAATATCGAGGTTGGTGGCAAGCCGTGGGTTGCCGCGATCAATGGAACGGCGCTCGGCGGCGGCTTCGAACTGGCGCTTGCCTGTCACCACCGCATAGCGTCCGACAATCCAAAAGCCCGTGTTGGGCTGCCGGAGGTCAAGATTGGAATTTTCCCCGGGGCCGGCGGCACGCAGCGCTTGCCGCGCCTGATGCCGACCATGGACGCCGTACAGATGCTGTTCAAGGGCGAGGCCATTGATGTCAAGAAGGCCCAAGCCCGCGGTATCATCGGAGAGGTGGTGCCTGCTGGGGATCTGATTCAGAAGGCGAAGGACTGGATCAAAGCCGGCGGCAAGGCGGTCGCGCCCTGGGATCAGAAAGATTTCAAGCTGCCTGGTGGTACGGTCTACTCGAAAACGGGTTTGCAGTTCTTCCAGCCTGCGACCGCGATGCTGCGCCGGGAGACTTACGACAATTATCCGGGCGCACGGGCAATCCTGCAGTGCGTCTACGAAGGCCTGCAGTTGCCGATGGATACGGCGCTGCGCGTCGAGTCGCGGTACTTCTCAAAGATTTTGCGCTCGAAGGAAGCGGCGGCGATGATCCGCTCGCTCTTTATATCGATGCAGGATCTGAACAAGGGTGCGCGCCGTCCGCAGAAGGTGCCGCCGACAAAGGTGAAGAAGCTCGCAGTCATCGGTGCAGGTTTCATGGGCGCCGGCGTCGGCTACATTTCCGCTCAGGCGGGAATCGATGTGGTGCTGATCGATCGCGACCAGGCCTCGGCCGACAAGGGCAAGGGCCACGCCCAGGCGAACGTCGAGGCGGCAGTTTCCAAGGGGCGCATGAATCAAGCCGACGGCGACGCGATCCTCTCGCGCATTACCGCCACCGCAGATTACAACGCGATAAGCGATTGCGACCTGGTGATCGAGGCGGTGTTCGAGGATCGGAAGGTCAAGGCAGAGACCTACGCCAAAGCGCAGCCGCTTTTGAAGAAGGGCGCGATCTTTGCGTCGAACACCTCCACGCTGCCGATCAATTCGCTGGCTGAGGAGTTCAAGGATCCGTCTAAGTTCATCGGGATCCACTTCTTCTCTCCAGTCGAGAAGATGATGCTGTCGGAAATCATCGTCGGCAATGACACTGGAGACGTGGCGCTGGCCACCGCACTCGACTACGTGCGCCAGATCAAGAAGACGCCGATAGTCGTCAACGACTCTCGTGGCTTCTACGCCAACCGTTGTGTGATGCTCTTCCTCTTCGAAGGATATGAGATGTTGCTCGAGGGCGTGCCGCCCGCGATGATCGATAACGTCGCCAAGATGGCCGGCATGCCGGTCGGGCCGCTCTCACTCAGTGATGAAACCGCGCTCGATCTTGGGCTTAAGATCTTGAGGGCCACCGAAGCCGATGTCGGCACGCAGGCGGTCAATCAGGATCACAAGAAGTTGCTGGTCGAAATGGTGGAGAAGCGCGGGCGCCTCGGCCGAAAAAATGGCAAGGGCTTCTATGATTATCCCGACAAGGGAAAGGGACAAAAGAAGCTATGGTCGGAGCTGACCGTGATGCAGCCTAAGCGGCTCGATCCGGATACGCTCGACGTCGAGGAATTGAAGCAGCGGTTTCTCGTGGTCCAGGCCGTGGAAGCCGCGCGCACCGTGGAAGATAACGTCATCACCGATCCGCGGGAGGCCGACGTCGGCTCGATTCTCGGATTCGGGTTCCCGCCATTCACCGGGGGCACGCTGTCCTACATCGACTTCATGGGAACGAAAAAGTTCGTCGAGCTGTGTCTGAAGCTGGAAAAGAAGTATGGTTCGCGCTTCACGCCACCAAAGCTCTTGATCGAAATGGCCGCTAAAGGCGAAACGTTCTACGGTCGCTTTACACCGAAAAAGGCGACGGCGGCATAGCGGCGTCGATATCCGTCTGAGCTCGCAGCGGGGCAACCGTCAATCCGGTGCCCCGCTTGATCGAACGGCCCGTTTCATTGTCGGGCGAGAGGGAATGTCTTCCGCTAAGCCGCCTTGAATTATCGAAAGAGCCGCTCTTTCGTTCGCGGGGTGACGGAGCGAGCACATCACACTGTCACCAAGGAGCTTGGCCGTTTGACGACCCCCATCCGGGTCGCTCCGACAGCGTTCCTCGTTCGGGGAAGCGGCCGATGAGGCGATAGATGCGAATCTCGAATTCCAGCCAGGTCACTGTTCCGCTGCTCCCTGATTTGGCGGGGCGATAGTCCACACCACTGCGATACGGCGCGGGAGAATGAGCTCGATTCCGAGAAGCCGAGAAGGTGACCGATACGAGAAACACCGACATCTGTCTCGGAGAGCATGATTAGAGCTTCAGCCATCCGATAGGCATCGAAAGGTTCAGAGAAGCTCGTGCCGGCTGAACTTAAACGGCGCTGGAGCGTGCGAGGTGAACAGCCGACTTCGCTGGCGACGGAGTCGATATTGGCTGCACCCGGACCGAGCTTTGCGACCGCTGCCTGCACCCTTTGGCAAAGGGCATCCATTTGACGGAGAGCGCCAAGCAAAGTCTCAGCGTAAGCGATATTGATGTCGCACAAGGATCGATCCGCTCCGGATCTTAGTGTTTTCAGTGCCTTGGCATCGTAGTCGACGGAAGCGTATCGCGCGCCAAAGCAAACGTCGCATTTAAGGGTTTCAGCGAACGAGGCCTGATCGGCCTCTGGCCGACCAACGAGATGAACAAGCGTAGGCTGCGGACCGCTCGCGACGATACAAGCGATGATCGCATCGGTATGAAGCACATCCATCGATACGGCGTCCCAGTTCGGTTTATACAGCATCCGAACCGCTCCTCCCGTGGATTGCGTCGTGAGCTGGCCGCCCTCGCTCAGCAACGCCTGATAGCGCAACAGGTGCTGAATAGATTCGCCAAACGTAGGGCTGTGCGCTGTGATGACCGCGATCACATTGGTGGCGTGTATAGGCAGGGAGCTGCCGACCTTGACCCCGAGCAGAGGATCATCCGAAAGAAGCCGGGCGCGGCCCCAAATGGTTCTTGTTGGAGAGAGCTCAATGCGGCTCGTGTCGGGAAATCTGCCGTCCACGATGCCGCGGACACCGAGCGTCAGTCGTGTTCTCTCCAGGCCCTGTCGTTCAAGGCCGTCGAGAATTGCGTTGAACCAGCATGAGGCTACGGTAAGAGCTGTCAAGACGATGGTTCTCCCCGCGGAGCGCGGTCGAATGATATCAGTATTTTGACAAGCATGGCCATGCTCTTCTTATCGGCCTTCGGATTTTCTCGTAGATTCTCGGTCGCAGCGACCACGTGCGCGAATGACAGTTCGGTAGTGGCCTGCTCCAGGGGGACCTTCCACGCGATCGTTGCGGGTCGCAGGAGCAGTGATGCGGTCGCTGCAGGCGAGAGGGACTGGAACGCGGTGGCCGAAAGCCGTCATAAGTTGTTAAGCTATCGCCGGAGGGGACTGGCAAGGCGGCAAGTGGCGCGCTACCTGCGTCCAGGGCGCCGCGAAGCTCCCGTGGACAAAAGACGACAGTATGCGGCAGGCCTTTCGCGGCCGAAGGCCTTCCATCCGAAGCGTTTGCGGTGCAATCGAGCCTTTCGGCCGCAACGGCAGGCTGAGCTGTCGCGTGGACTGGCGGCGGATGCAGTGCCTTTGGCTGTGCAAGTTGGTGCGCGGGGCACCTTTCGTAAGCCGCGGGGATCAATTCGCTCTTTTGCGGCCGAGCTCCCAGGAGCGCCCAGTATCGCGGCCAGCGGATTGGCCGCGGCCGCCGGCACGATGCAATCGCACTCAAATGACCTCAAGCGCCGTTCGCAAAGTCCGCGACGGTGAGTTCGGCGGTCTCGTGCTGGGGTGCGGCCTACGGATCAATAGGCCTCGGCTTCGCCCGCGTGGTAGCGCTTTCCGACATCTCGTTCACATCAGATAGCCACACACGTGGCCGTTTCAATTCCCGTTCGGCGTCAATGCCCTTTGGAAGCCAGGACCTTCTTCATCCAAGCCTCTTCCTCCCCGACCTTTGGAAGAATGAATCCGGCCTCCATCACGTTGTCCGGATTTACTTCATCGAGACCAGCGATGATGTCGGAGGTTGGGACATCCAGCACACGCGATACGAGTGATGAGTATTCTGCAAGGAGTTTCGCTTTGGCCTCGGCGTCTCGTCCTTCGCGAATGGTTGTCGCTATCAGCAGTCTCTTTGCCGGCGTCCCGCCCACAAACACGCTCTCCGATTCTTCGAAGACGACGTTGACTAGCCATCTGGCTCCGCCCGCCACACGCAAGTGCATTTCCACCAACGCTTCGGCGATCTCATGCTTCTGTTCGGAGCTGATCGCGCCGCGTTCACTCATGATCCTGTAGATTGGCATGTCGTCTCCTGCCGCCTTGCCGCTTTTTGAAGTTGTGCGGAAAGATATCACGCCCCAGCAGCGCGGGTTCTATGGCCGTACGCGCCAAAAAATTGACGTTGTGCGCCAACTCTTATGTTTCGTTTTACCGTCCGACGATCGCATGCTCCAATCGAGGTAACAGACATTGATCGCTTCCGATTAAACGGAAGTGGCAGGATTTATCGGAGGAATCCATGTTGGGCTTAATGCAGGACTGGCCTTTGCTGTGTCAGCGGATCATTGATCACGCCGCAGCTTGCCACCCAAATCGCGAGGTGGTGACTCGGTCGATCGAAGGGCCGATCCATCGGACCAATTACGGCGAAATCAGAAAACGTGCGCTAAGAGTTGCCCAGCGGCTGGATCGCGACGGCATTGTGCTTGGCGATCGGGTAGCGACATTGGCCTGGAACACTTGGCGACACATGGAGCTCTGGTATGGGATCATGGGGATCGGCGCCGTTTGCCACACCGTGAATCCCCGCCTGTTTCCCGAACAGATTGCATGGATCATCAATCACGCAAAGGACAGAATTCTCTGTACTGACGTCACATTCGTACCGCTTCTCGAAAAGCTGTCGGCACACCTCGGATTCGTTGAGCGCTTCGTCATACTAACGGATCGCGAGAACATGCCGAACACGTCCTTGCGGGGAGCCATTGCGTATGAGGACTGGATCGATAGCGTCGACGGCGACTTCGCCTGGAAGTGCTTCGACGAGAATACCGCCGCTGGCCTGTGCTACACGTCGGGCACCACGGGGAATCCGAAGGGTGTCCTGTATTCTCATCGGTCAAATGTACTTCAGTCGCTGATGACCGCCCAAGTAGACGTGATGGGCCTGAGCTGTAACGATACCGTCCTTCCGATCGTTCCGCTATTTCATGCCAATAGCTGGGCATACGTATTCCAGGCGCCAATGGTGGGCAGCAAGATTGTCTTCCCTGGCGCGAAGCTCGACGGCCCATCCGTATATGAGCTGCTCAGGGACGAGAACGTGACGTCGACGGCAGGTGTCCCGACGGTCTGGCTCATGCTTCAACAGCATATGGAATCGGAAAACTTGCGGCTGCCGTCGCTCAAAAATCTGACTATCGGTGGGGCGGCGCCTCCACCTGCGATGATCGAAGGATTTGAGCGAATCGGAATCGCTGCACGGCAGGGCTGGGGTATGACGGAGATGGGGCCTGTCGGTTCGATCGGGTACCTGAAGCCGCCATTCGAAAAGCTGAATGGCGCCGAAAGGCTTGCCCAGCTTTCAAGCCAAGGTTTTGCACCGTTTCTCGTCGAGATGAAGATCACCGACGACGCCGACGCGAAACTTCCCCGCGACGGAAAAGCATTTGGTAGACTGAAGGTGCGTGGCCCAAGCGTCGCCAAGGCGTACTTTGGCTTGAATGACCAAATTTTGGACGAGGAGGGCTACTTCGACACAGGAGACGTCGCAACGATCGACGAGCACGCGTACATGCGCATAACCGATCGATCTAAGGACGTTATCAAGTCAGGCGGCGAATGGATATCGTCGATCGCGATCGAGAATGTCGCCGCCGCGCACCCTTCCGTGCAGGAGGTTGCGGTGATTGCCGTCCCACACCCGAAATGGGGCGAAAGGCCGCTTCTCGTGGTCCAGATCAAGACGGGGGCGGAGGCGTCCAAAAGCGCCATTCTTGCGTATCTCGAGGGCAAGATCGCGAAGTGGTGGATGCCTGACGACGTCGTGATGGACTCAATCCCCCATACGGCGACGGGGAAAGTCAAGAAGTCAGAGCTTCGTGAGCGCTACCGCAATCACCAACTTCCCGGCGCATCGGCTTCCTCCCGCCCGCTGCCTGATAGCGAAACGTCCAAGTCAGGGCGAGCCAGCCGGCACAGTTGAGATCTGTCACCGCGCGAGCGGTGACGATCCGCAATTCATGGATGAATTGCGTGGCACCACAAATTGATCTGTTCAGCCTTCTTCGGGCCAAATATTCACGCGAAGTGAAAAGCCTGTGCTTGGCTTGCCCGCTCTCAGTGCACTCCAGAGCGCTGGACCGGTTAGGGCAATCGAACGAAGAGATGGGTGCGACGTAGATGAGCCATACTCCCGAGGGGCCCGTCCGGCGAGTTACGATTCCGATGCTCGAGTTTTGGAAGCGGGATGGTCGACGACTGGTTATGACCACCGCCTACGACGCGGTGGCCGCCCGCATAGCTGATCCCGTCGTCGATGTCATTCTCGTCGGCGACAGCGTGGGTAACGTTTGTCTCGGATACGATAATACGCTGCCGGTCAGCATGGCCATGATGAATCACCACCTCGAAGCAGTTGCACGAACGAGGCCGAGAGCCCTGCTGGTGGCCGATATGCCGTTCCTCAGTTTCCATCTCAGCATCGAAGACACGATACGCAATGCCGGCGGGTTTCTGCAGCGTGGAGCCGACGCCGTGAAACTCGAGGGCGGAGCGAAGCGTCTCGAAATGGTTCGCGCCTTGGTCGATTGTGAGATTCCGGTTATGGGCCATCTCGGCCTGACCCCGCAGAGCGTCAACGTGATGGGCGGATTCAAGGTGCAAGGTCGGAAGGCGGACGATGCTTTGCGGCTGCTCGACGATGCTCACCGTCTGCAGGAGGCTGGTTGCTTCGCGCTCGTTCTGGAGGGAATACCGGCCGAGCTGGCAGCCCGAGCGACGGAAACGCTGACGATTCCTACGATCGGTATCGGAGCGGGGCCGGCCTGTGCGGGCCAGGTTCTTGTGCTCCATGATCTGCTCGGCCTGGTCGAAGGCCGTCGCCCGAGGTTCGTTCGCACCTACATGGACGGCTTTGGCCAGTTGCAAGAGGCACTCTCACGCTGGGCTGCGGATGTCCGGGATGGCGCATTCCCCTCTGCAGACGAGTCCTATCGTCTTCCTGAAGGCGCGGGCCCTGCCATCGCCAACTGGACACCGTCTCGCCCGACTTGAGGCGGATCAGACCTCGCGACTTTCTGCGCGATGAGGAGATCTGTCGAAATACGGGTGTCGCGATTCTCTTCGCGGCGGAGGTGCAGTGGGCGAGGCGAGGAATAGTGCTGCGGTTTCCATCTGGTCCATGACCGGCGTCTAATGCATCATGCGTTCGCGCCATGTTTTAGCCTAGTAGGTCTATGGTTCGTGCGAACGCGCTATCTTCGACACGCATTCCGGTCGTAAAGAACGACAGCGGTACGTGGGATTGCATCGCTCCGCGCTCACAGACGAATGCCTGCCGGATCCAGATCCGCGGTGTCCTATTCATTGGTGAGTAGGGCGATATGCAGATTTTTGATTGCCCAGATTTCCGCTAGGCCTTTAGTCCTTTGAAACGTCCCAGCGACCGCTTCTGTTAGTGGCTTTACAATGGCTGACCTTCGCATTTTTTCGTATCTGCCGAACCCAAGAGTTTGGAAGGCGACCATTGCGGGCAGATTCGCCGGAGTTGAAATCGAGATCAAAGGCGCTCTGGCGAAAGAATTGAAGAGCTGGCTTTGGGATTACAACGCCGCCCCCGTGGCTTCCTACGAATGGCACGCTTACTCGCCACTCGCTCGAACTGGAAGGGTAGGGCTGACAGGAGAGCGCCTGTTCAAGACAGAAGCGTTCATGGATGCCCACCCGTTCGGCAACGTTCCTGCGGCGTTCGCTCCCGGCGGAAAAATCGGCATCTTCGAATCGAATAGCATCATGCGAGCGGTGGCACGCCTGAGCAAGACCGATTTCCCTCTCTATGGGCAAGATGCTTACGAGGCTTCAAGGATCGACAGCTTCCTGGATGTGAGTCTGATTTTTGCGCGGGACGCTCAGATCTACCTTCTCGCGCTGTCGGACGGGACACTGGACGCGACGGTCCACGCGAGAGCTCAAGAAGCGTTTTCGATCTACGCGTCGGGACTTGAGCAAGCGCTCTCGTCCGCCAGCCAGGTGCTGGTCGGCGACAACATTTCCCTCGCCGATATCTGCTTCGCCACTGAGTTTGCTCTTTTCATGAACGAACATTCTCGACGGCGTCAGCTGGAGGAGATGGGCCTAAGCAGAATACTTCACCGTGGTGTCCGAAACGAGTATCCGCGCATGATGAGACACTTCGGTCGTCTGTTGAAGCACGAGAATTTCTCTGCAGACCTTGGATCATACGTAGATAAGCTGTCCGCAGCGGCAGCCTGACGCGACGGCATGCAGTACTGTCCACAACTCGACTCGCCGCGTTCGCCGTGGGTTTATGAAATCGTACTTGAGGGCGCCGCCGGAGGGCCTATGAAGATCGCCGTTGCCAAGGAAATCGATCCGTCGGAGCCGCGGGTCGCCGCTTCGCCTGATACGGTGAAGAAGTTTAAGGCGTTGGGCGCCG